>JAKAAS010000120.1 GCA_021802225.1 Bacillota bacterium | reverse complement strand
TGGAATTGCCTCCTCGTCCATTCGTGCCCCGCCGCTACCCGTCCCTTGCCTTGAGCCTTCGCTTGGTACAGCGCCCGGTCAGCCGGTCGGGCGACATTCCATACGCTTTCCGCCATCGGGTCGTTCGTTTGCATCCCGCCACGCCAGCCGAAAAGTACAGGGTCTGGTCAACTCCTCACAGGACGTGGCCTAAAAGGCCGCCAAAAGCCGGTTCGCCGCCATGGGCCGCTTCCTCTGTGGTACACCCACTGAGCACCCAGCCAAACTCCTCCCCGCCTCAGCGGCCGACAATACTCTCCTGACGGCCATGGGCTTTGAGCAACGCCCCAAACGTCCGCAGGACGGCATGCCCGGTGAAATGCCCTGCGCTATCATTGACCTGCTTGAAGTCGTCCAAGTCGAGGTAGACAAAAGCCCAGAGTCGGCCACAGGCGGTCAACGTGCGTATCAAAACATCTGCCCGCTGCCAGAAGACTTCCGGACGGTACACGCCCGTCAGTGCGTCGTAATCGGCTCGGCGCCGCAAAAGGGCGGACAAAATTCACCACGTCAGCCCGACGAATCACCACCAAGACAACCACGGTGAGGACCCAGAAGGCCACGCTAAACTCAAGAAACCTCGCACAGTGGAGGCCAGGTGTAACCACCCAAGCCTGCCAGACTATCACCCCCAGCAGCAGGACGGTGTAAACTCCGATAATCTGAAAAATAATGCGGCGGGTTTCATACCACGTGCCCGCGTTCTGTGGCTGGCATCGTCGTTCCATATCATAATGATATTCGCTGAAATGGTTGGATTGTCCTCCTAAAATTGAGTCTTCTGATGACTAGGCTGAGGAGGGACGGTTCATACCGACCCAGCTGGCGCCCCATCGGTATGTGCTATCGAAATTGCTTCCCGGCTCCGTCAGCAAACCGTGAACCGAGCCGGGGCGGGCGAAGGACATCTATCATCCACCGGAATATCTCTCGCGTCCAGCCGAGTCGGAGGCCTATAATGAAGTCAGCACAGTGTCGTACCCTAAACGGGAGGAATGAACGTGGCGGATTTAATCCGGGACGGGCAGGAATTGGTCGTGAAACTGAGTACCCTAGAAAAGGCAGAGGCTGTGCATGGAGACATTCAGGTGCCATGGTCGTCGGTCCAGTCGGTGACGGTATTAGATGATGCCATCGATGCGGTGCACGGATTTAAATTGCCCGGCAGTCGGATTCCGGGAGTGTTTGCTATGGGCACGTTTAAATCTAGAGACGGCAATCTCTTTGCGGTTGTGCATCACCAAACCCCACGCGGGGTGAAAGTCACACTAACGGGTGCCGCCTATGACACCCTCATCATCGGCACGGAGGACCCTGAGGCAGTGGTAGCGGCATTGACCCGAGGGCAGTAGAAAAGGAGACAGAGTCGGTTAGGACAGCGTAACCTGCCAATCGCGCCCGCCGGACCGACACTGCCCCGTGTGGACGCGTTGGCCGCTGTTCTCAGAGAGGCCCGCTGTGAAAATTAATGCCCCCGTTAATTCCGTTGGGAGCCGGAATTTCTCAGGCCAAAGAATCTCGGGACGTGCTTTCTAAAGATAGAAATCTTTTTAGGCCAGCCGCACGTCCCTCAGAGGCTGATAACGGCCATCAATTTCCCGGTATATCCGAACGGCCATGACCTCAAAAGTCGGGAAGGGCCCCAGCGCCTCAGCGGCGGCTCGGCCCATGTCCCGCAATTCCCATGGCGCCATCCCCCTCGCCGTTTCCCCGAGTGTTAAGTGGGGAACATAGTGATCCCATTCAAAATAACGCGCAATCGACTCTGGCGGCGGCGCAATCGTTTCAACCAGTAGGCGGTGGAGCGCACGAATGGACGAGGAGGCAATTCCAAGATAAACGACGGTATCGGTAAAAAACTCGGCCTCCGTGACGGTGACGGCAAATCGCGGAAATGCACCGCACACAGCTATCACCGGCTGTATCCACGACAGGTCAGGCGTCAGACCCCCTTGGGCCTTGACCGTAATGTGAGGCTCCATAATCCCCGGCGTCTGGTTGCCGGGCCATCGCCGTTGAAACGTCACAATGCGTTGTCCGTACGCTGATGGCGGGACAATCCCGATAACATATTGCATAGTCTCACTCCTAGAGAAAATCCGGTTTTATTCCAGTCCTTTGGACTATTAACCCGCCGGTTGGGCGACACGCTTCCGTGCTGCGCTTGTGACCTGAGTCATGCGAAAGCCGCGGCACAACCCGTCCTGAGTGATGGTGCAGATGTCACGCGCTTACGGCGCTAACGCGCCCGTTAGTTCACTATAGAGTCTCCCGGGAGTAAGCTGTCGGGAGTGGATTGAAACGGTGCTTGAAATAAGCCCCCGAAAGTCGATTATTATCTTCATACATCACTGAGGTTAGCTCAATGCGCCTTCGTTTCCCGACGACTCTCGACGACACCTTATTCGTGGGGATTTTTGAGCCACTTTAAAAGCAGTTCGTTTACCTGCTGGGGCTTGGAGGTTAGGGAAGTGCGCTACGTCGGGCATGCGGACGATGGTGGCCCGCGGCAAGGTCTGTTCTAAATAGTCGGCCGCCGCCAAGCAAAAGGCCGTATCCTTGTCACCGACAACGACCATGACGGGCATGTCGAGATTTACCAGCGGATCGGTGTCGTCCATGTCCCGATAGTGGGCAAAATCCCCGTGATGATTGAGGAACTCCCGGTACATCAGGCGGAACGCATCGCGATTGGCCTGAGATACATGCTGCTCACTACCGTCGATGCCAACGAGCCAAATCGTCTCGGCCAGGTCGACGAGTCGGTCGATGTCATGGCCTGCTAAGACGGCTTCATATTCCCTGTAGATGGCCGGCTCAGGGGCATTGAGCACGGGTTGAAACCCAAAGAGTCCGGTGCCCGCCAAGACGATCGATCGGATCCGGTCGGGGTAACGGGTCGCCGCATGGATCGATACCGAACCGCCCAAGGAGGATCCCACCAAAGTCACCGGACCCACCTCCAAATGATCTAACAGCGCTAGAAGCGTATCCGCCGGATCGTAATTATCGGGGGCGTTGTCGCTCGTTCCATATCCCAGCAAATCGTAGGTGATACAGCGGTAGTCCTGGGACAATGCATCAACTTGTACGCACCACTGCTTGTGATCGGCAAGAGCCGAATGGAGAAAAAGCACGGGCGGCCCATCACCAGTTACCTCGTACCGAATTGCGCCTTGCCGCGTGACCAACTCATTCATTAACAATGAACTCCTTTCCGATATTGACTGCTTCTATATTATTCTATTTATTCAGCTTGTTGCTATAATCCCTTGCGCGACTAAACTGCCCGTTAGCCCATCAGCATCTACGTGATTATACTGTACACGACTGCCATCAGCTACGCCCCAATTAAAGCAGAATTTCCCACTATGGGCGCGGTGACCCATTACACAATGAGATTTTGCAAACGCATGACGACAACGCCGAAATCCGTATGATCAATCACGACATCCGTATGCCCTTGAAATCTTGCCGAGTATGTTCTCACTGATGTTGATGAAACGGATGATGCCTACCTAGTCTGTGCCAAGGCGGCGGATGGGCCGGCGGAGCGCCATCATTGCCAAGCCGTTTAGATTGTCGGTTTTGCCCGCAGGGTTCATTGGATCACAGGCCTTCCGAAGCATGGCAATTGCGGTCGAAAAATCTCCGAGTTCATACAGGATTAAATAGGCAGTCCGGACCGCACGCCGATGGGTTTCCACACCTCGATAGTGCCAATCGGCTCAAACCCGGCACTTCGTAAAATCGGCATAGATGTCTCATTGTTGGCGTATACGGCCGCGAACGTCGCGTTGCTCTGTTTGATGACGTCCAGCCGCGCAGCCAACACAGCGTGATACAGTCCTTGCCGCCGATACCCCGGATGGGTTTCCCCACCCCATAACAACGACCAGCCTGAGAAATGGGTCAGACCACCAGCACTCTTGGCGATCCCATCCTCACCCCGTATGAAGAAGAGGCGGCGGTGCGATCCCAATCGTGCCAGTTCCGTGGGCATGCCGTCCGAATTGGGAAAGGGATCACGGGAGACGAGATTGTCTAGCGCCAATACCTGCCTCAAATCCTCCACCGTGGTTACTTCATGAACAATACAGGACGCGGGCCCGATTTGATGAAATGCCTCGCGATGGAGCACCAGCACCGTCTCCGACATTTCCCGTTGGTAGCCATGGGATTCAAGCCACCCGGCGAGGCCTGGTGTCTCCTGCGGACCAACCGTAAAGCGCGGAAGCAGACCCGGGTAGCGCTGTGTAATTTCCGCCCAAAAGGCCTCTAGGTCTTCGGGAGGAACACGAGTCCGCTCGACGGACGCGCCATATCCTGCCGCGTCCGGAATACTGCCGAAGCTACCCCATCCATCGCGCCACGGGGTGGAACCCGGCCAGACTTCAGGCTCGCTGGACTCCATGATATCCCAATAGTGACGGGCTTCCCGCCCGCTCGCTTCTCCGTTCAACGAATGATGCTACCCTCCCCTGCTATCACGGATGTTCCGGATCTGAATGCCGTTTTGCCCCCGTCTACCGGCCGGACTATCCAGGCATCCGGCGATACACCCATCCATGCATATGGGGCCCGTCCGACTGACATTCAGCTCACGAGCCATGGCCACGTCCTCCGGAAAGCCCGCAGCAGCCAACTCACGCCCCGACGAGCATGCCGCCATAATAGTAGGAATGTCACCCGCCACCTGCTCATAGGCGCCGACGGCCCTCTTGGCTTCCGGAGACAACCCTGTGGGGCCCAATTGACCCAAGATGGCTCCCGCCCCAATGACATCTTCCATGGCGGGACGAAGCATGCCACTCGGCCATTGCTCACCGCAGGCGATAACGGTAACCTCGGCATGTGGGTACTGACGCTGGATAAAATCCGATACGGCGTGAGCATTCCTCAAACACCCGGCAAGCACAGGGACCCCAAACTCTTGGGCGATGAGCGTGCAGGTCGCGCCGTTCGGAGATGGCAACACAAGACGAGAATGAGATGGAAGATTCAATAAGGAACCCGGTGATAGCGACGGGCCCTCTCCCCGTTTACCCGCGAGTATCGCCCCCACCGACTGAGCATATTGGATCGCCGAATCCTCTCTATACCGATACGGGAAAACCACGGCGTCTCGGGCAACGGCGACATCCACACACGTCGTGAACGACAACACGTCAACAATCACGACGACTTGAGAGAAAGGGGCAATCGCCCGCACCCCCTCGGCACCCCATTCAAATCGCACACGGTAAGAAGTTTGACCAAAGACATCCACGTTGACCGTTATCCCCTCCTATGGCCAATTATGTGTAGACCCCTCACTACGAAGCAACCGTACGAGGGTAGCAGGCAAATTCTTAAGACATTCCGCTCAATAGCTATCCGGCCCGTTAGTCCATCAACCACTACCCGATTATAACGCTATCAGCTACGCTCCAATCACCGTAGAATTCGCTACGATGGGCGTGGCGACCAATCACACAATACGGTTTGACATGCGCGTGCCGATCACGTCAGATCAATCACACCATACGATTGTGCATCCGCATGACGTCAACGCCGAAAACCGTCTGAGCAATCACGAAATACGGATACCTAAAATTTCCTGCCCGTCTCCGCCCCATTTCCGTATTCACCCTCCTCGGATGAACCGGAGTACCTCATCGCTTTTTCCACCGAGCCGGGACTGGCACTCGCTATACAGTTATCCATCACCTGGTCTGAGCGTAGTGCTTATCCCACGTCTTCTTTCCGTTGCTGTAATGCTCATCACCTGACACTCTTGAGCACGGAGCGCTCTGAGGACGCAATCTCGCCCGATACTAGCCATTATTGCCGGTGCTTATAAAACGAACAGCAGGCTGCAATTCCATGCCATTCTCATTCCAGCACGTCACCGCAGGTTAGCTTAGGACGGACTAGGTAGCGGAATCGGGATGAGGCTGGGTTCCGTTGTCACCGTCATGATGGTTAGCAGTCCCTCCTCCTGCTGGCGGTACTCAAACCCAAGGGCCACCGATTGCGGTTGGAGAGGGCGCCGTGCTTCCCACTCAAACCAGTTCCAAAAGTCATCGGCGGGCTCGATGATCCACGGATCGTCCACCGTTCCTTTTCCGGTTCAGTGGCTGGACGCCGACTGGGTCCGAAACGTCGCCCAGCTTACCCAGTACG
>JAKAAS010000119.1 GCA_021802225.1 Bacillota bacterium | reverse complement strand
GTCTGCTTCCCCTTTCTTTCTGACACATGATGATATGCAATGGATAGCCTCATCGCCTTTGTCTCCCCGCATTCTGGTCCTTTTTCACTTGCCCTTTCGGCAGTTGAAAATTTTTTTGCTGGCGGCTCTTATCGCCGCTGTCGGCGCAGCCGCGGTGCATTATCACAACATTGCAGAATTTTCCTTAACCTCGGGTCTTTGGATCACATTGTGCCAAGCCGCCGGTTGGAATATTTCCGCTGTGCATTACTCACGCAACTGCAAACCCGGGCGTTTCTTTTGGGTTTGGGTGACGCTTGCCCTCATCTTTTTAGCAACTTTGTGTCATCATTGCAATGAAGATATGATACAGGCTCTAACCCCAGGACATTTACTCCCGAGCACTTGGACAGCCGTCCTGGCGGGATTGTGGGTGCTGAGCATTTTCACTTCCGCTCGCATTAATCTTGTGAATATCCATGAAGCCAGCACGCTTTTTGCAGACATCGACAAGCTGGGGACACTTTACCTTCCCAATCGCGGAATGGTTCAACAAATCCGTACGCAAAGGCGCTTCACACAAAAACGTGTCCACGGGCATCTTCCCGGATGGCACGGGTTTTGGTTTCACACCGGCCGAGTCATCATAACAGCCATCCGCAGCCCACGCTATATTGGAAATCTGGTGGAGTTGGCATTTTTATTCCGCTTTGCCATGCTTCTATTGTCTCAGGGATCGAATCGCTGGGCTTGGCTATTCTGGCTATTTGTCGCCTATCGCTTCCGCGGAGGACATATGGCCTTTACCATAGTCGAAGATGTGTCCAATCCCTTTCTCAACCAATTTGGACCCGGAAATATTTTCGGGCGGTTTATTCTAAGCACTTGGCTGCCCTTTTCATTCGTTTTTGTCATGTCTCTGGTTTTTTGGCTGTTCTTTCCCTTGGGTGTCTTAGCTACTTTCCCCCACATCCTCTTCTTCACCTCATTAATACTGGCTTGGGTGTTGGGTGAAGGCATAGCCATCGTCAGCAGCCCTGTGGGCCCTCAAATCATAAACCACTACCACCTTGCCGCCGTGGCCGCTTCAGCTCTGGTGATGATAGTGGGCGTAGCCATGGGTCATGTATTGTGGTCCCCACTGATTCCTTTGGGTCTTTTGGGAGCCATGCTGCCGATACACGAGAGTAAAACCCATATCTTTGCGCCACGAAGGTAAAGTATATAGCCCACTTACCCCGACGTATGCAACATAACAAATTTGAGGCCAAGCCAAAGATCCCTTGCGTTGGTCCTCGAATTCATCGACAAAATACAGGTTTACTCCGATAATAGGGTTGTATGCATAAGAGACAACGACGTTTGGCAATTAGTCATTTGCTGGCTATGGTTCCAAAAACTTAATCTGCCTTGTTTGGGAGGTCGAATTGTGGCAGAAGTTCCTACTCAGGAAATCATGACAACCAATGAAATTATTAAGTATTGCGGCCCCGTCTTTTACCGTCGCGGATATCAATATGTCAAAGAGGGACGCATCAAACCCCCCTCTCATAAGTCCTTGGACCCACTTCTCTATGAAGCCCTTGTTCGCGGCACCGACACCTATCGCGTCAGCCTCTTTTACGGTCACGACGGCCGTTTCATGAGTAGTCATTGTGAATGCCCGGCCTTTCCCTCCCATGGGGTCTGCAAACATATTGCCGCGGTCCTTATCGAACGAGCCGCCGTGCCTGATAATTCCACTGAAATGATGGCGAAAGATGAACCCACCTTAACAAAATCACTCCCCCAAATGACCCAACGGTTTTTGGATGTGTTCCACCGATCTCCGGAAACTTTGTCAACCCCCTCTTCCACGGAAATGGTGCACCTTCAATATCTTTTGGGCGTACAGTCTTCAGGCTCGGCCGTCATTTTCACTTTGGAGATGAAAATCGGCACCGATAAACGATTATATTTTATTCCCAAGCTTCATGATTTCTTCCGGGAAGTGCAAGAAGAACGTCAGCATGTTTTTTCGAAACGGTTTACCTATGACCCCAAAGTCCATGCATTCTCACCTCTGGACCGTAAAATCCTGGCTGTCTTATTTCAAATCCTCGACCAAAGGGTATTTGATTCCCAAACTCGCTATCCGTCCTACTCTCAGTATTACGGATGGGCGACGCGTGGCGAACGGAAGATAG
Source organism: Bacillota bacterium (assembly GCA_021802225.1). Next base: position 4,061 of record JAKAAS010000119.1, on the reverse strand, counting down.
GCCTGCCCCCATTTATCTGGGAACAACTGATACCTCTGCTGCCCCAGGCTCAAGTTATTTGGTCTCACAATTTGGTGCCCGTAAACCTGTCCCATGACTCTGTTCCTTTGCTCTTTAATCTCAAGACATCTCAGGATGCCCCATCCCCAGAGCTTGGTGGCAAAACATATGTTTTAAGCTATGAGAAAACAGATCTCAAAATTTTGCCTCTCTATGGAGCCGCAGTCAAAGATCCCACTATTTATGTCATGTCCCGGTCCCAAGCGGAAATGCTGTATAAGTTGTTGACAATTTCCTCGCCTTCTCCTACCGTTAAAATTCCCTTGCAGGCGGGGACAATGGAAAATGTGATGACGGAAATTCTGCCTCAACTGGAAAAATTGGGGCATTTGCGCGTGTCCCGGGATATTGCTTCGGATGTGATATCCGAGCCTTTAAAGCCCAGGCTTTACCTCGATTGGGACGGCGAAGGGATCGAAGCCCAATTGCATTTTGTTTATGGATCGAAGCTCATCACCGTCGGCGCTGAAAGTGCTCAGAGCGACCCGCGAATTGTCCTCCGAGATCGGGTTCAGGAATCTCGAGCCATCTCGCGGTTGCTTGATGCCGGTTTCCGCCAGGATGAAAGCCGGTTTCTTCTGACGCAAGAAGACGCCATCTATCAATTTTTGTCGGAGACCTTGGAAGAATGGGCCCAGGACATGGATGTGCGCGTAACGGAATTATTTGATCCGATCCATCACATCTCTTCTACGCCCAAAGTCCGGATGGATATGGATTCCGATCATTCCTGGCTGGAAATCTCCTTCGATTGGGATGATCTGGAGGAGGGCGATATTCAAGCCGTCCTCCAAGCTCTTAAAGAAAAACGCCGATACCACCGCTTAGCCAACGGTCAGTTCTTATCTTTGGAGAATCCCGGCTTTAGTGCTGCACAAGAGGCCATGGAACAACTGAATCTCGACCCCGGTGATCTCAAGGACGGCCAAACCAAGATCTCGGCACTTCGGGCCATTCCTCTGATAGACTCCAATGAATCCCATGAACACAACTGGCAACTCGGCAAATCTTTGAGACGTTGGCTGGACGACTTGCGTCATCCCGATAATCTGGACATCAAGGCCCCGGCGAGTCTCAATGCAAAATTGCGAGATTACCAAGTGATGGGATTTTTGTGGATGAAAATGTTAAGCCGTCATGGTTTTGGCGGGATTCTCGCCGATGACATGGGACTCGGCAAAACTTTGCAAAGTATCACCTACCTGTTATCCGAGCGGGAAACCGAAAATTGGAAAAATCCGGCGCTCGTCGTATCCCCGGCCTCCCTGATCTATAATTGGCGGCATGAGTTCGAAATGTTTGCTCCCACCTTAAAGGTACAAGTCATAGCGGGGGAACCCAAAGAGCGGCAGCACCTTATCGAAAAGGCCTGGGATAACGGCATCGACGTATTGATTACATCCTATCCTCTTTTACGGCGCGATATGGCTCACTACCGCAAGCATACCTTTCACGCCGCCATATTCGACGAGGCACAGACCATTAAAAATTCCGGCACTCAGGCCGCACAAGCTGCCTATCAAATCAAAAGTCCTCACCGTTTTGCTTTGACGGGAACACCCATGGAAAACCGGCTTACGGATCTTTGGTCTATTTTCCGCGCCGTCTTTGCGGAATTGTTAGGAAGCCGCAAAAAATTCTCTGAGGCCACCATTGAACAAGTACACAAACACGTGCGGCCATTCATTTTGCGCCGTCTTAAACAGGACGTGTTAAAAGATTTACCGGAAAAGATCGAATCAGTGGAAACGACGGAACTTACCCGAGAACAAAAATCTGTCTATCTCGCCTACTTGGAAAAAGTCCAGGCGGATGCCGCAAATGCTCTGGCTCAGGACGGATTTCAAAAGAGTCGCATCAAAATCTTGGCGGCATTGACGCGTTTGCGGCAAATTTGTTGTCACCCCGCTCTATTTGTGGAAAATTATGAGGGCACGTCAGCCAAAATGGATCTGCTTTTGGAACTTGTCGAAGAATCATTGGAATCGGATCACCGTTTACTCATTTTTTCTCAGTTTACGTCCATGCTGCAACTCATCGCCAAGAGTTTTGATTCCAAAAATTGGACTTATTTCTACCTCGACGGAGACACACCCGTGAAGGAAAGACTCGATTTGGTTTCGCGGTTCAATCAAGGTGAGCGCTCGGCCTTTCTCATTTCATTAAAGGCCGGAGGCACCGGGCTCAATCTTACCGGTGCCGACACCGTGATTCTCTATGATTTGTGGTGGAATCCCGCGGTCGAGTCACAGGCGGCAGACCGAGCCCACCGCATCGGGCAAAAAAAGGTGGTACAGGTCATGCGCCTTATCACACAAGGCACTATTGAGGATAAAATCTACGCCTTACAAAGAAAAAAGCAAGATCTCATCGACCAGGTCATTCATTCCGAGACCGAGGATATCCCTTTACTGACGGAAGAAGATGTTCGGGAAATTTTGCATCTGTCCTAAGACAAGGTTTACACAACCCTTTCTACGGTTCTAAAGACAGCCTTTTGAGAATACCCTAGGCAAGGTATCTTATGCGAAAAAGAGCATGAAACAGAAAGGAAAACCAAACCAATGGCAACAAAACAACCTTTTGGATCTTGGCCTTCCCCTATTACGGGCCTTATCTCTAGCGGATCATCTCCCTACCGTTTCTCTCAGCTTCAATATGACGGAAAGAATCTATACTGGGTCGAGGATGAAAATGATTGCCAGAGTGTCCTTACCGCAGATTCTGAAGGAAAGAGGTGATCCGAGGAGGCAGTGCCGGAGCTTTCACCACCTTGGCTTGCCTGAGCTTGCAAAATGTCTCAAAGCGGGTGCCAGTTATTATGGAGTCGGAGATCTGGGTCGAATGGCTCAAGAAACACATAAATTTGAAAGTCGATACCTGGACAACTTAGTAGGGCCATGGCCGGAAGCGGAAGAAATTTATCGAGACCGCTCGCCTCTTAATCATGCCGACAAAATTCAAGTGCCGGTGATCTTCTTTCAGGGACTCGATGATAAGGTGGTGTTGCCCTCACAGACAGAAATGATGGTCGACAAACTGCGCCATAACCATCTGCCCGTTGCTTATATCGCTTTTCCGGAAGAAGGGCACGGCTTTCGCACGGCTCGCAATATCGAACGAGCGATTCAAGCGGAATGGTATTTTTACAGTCGTATTCTGGGATTTCCCTTGTCGGAGGCCATTGAATCGGTGCCTATCGAGAATCTGCCGGATCCGTTCTAAGAGACGACTGCGCCCGAATTTTTGACCATCGTCCCTTCTTTTTAGTTGCACAAGGTGCCATCCCTGGTTAAAATGGTGAAAGGATCTGCAAGAAAATTAGGGCTTTATTGCCAATCCGGAATTCGCAGCAGCAACGCAGCAAGCGGTCTACATAAGGATTTACTCGCCCCGTTCATTGACAAGCATATCAAGACTCATCATAAAATTGCCAAGGCGAGGTTGCCCAAAATCGTGTACTGAGTCTTCATCCGTTAACGGAAATAAATGGAGAGAAAGACGGGCGGGAATAGACATAATTCTCGCGACCCTCAATGGTTTTTAGATAAACGAAGGCCTAGCCTTGGAACTTAGAAAAGGGGATTTCCCGCTTTTGATTGGCAATTAACTTTATTAAGGAAAGGAAGTGAAGGGCCCACTCACCTCGAGGATGGGCACAAAATCCGAAGACCGGATAGAAAGCCAAGAAATCGCGAACGCCCGTCATAGACTGACCCCTTGTAGATTTCTCAGGCTATGCACGATCCCCGGGGGAAAATAGGTGCGCCCCCCATGACATGAACTACAATGAAAATTCCGACTTGACGCGTGTGATTCCTGAATATTTTCGACAATGGACAAGAACCAAACCCCATGACTTATATATCGTCGATCATAGTTTGGAACGCGATGAAGCTCGTTGGACATTTGGTGAATTTCATGAAATTGTCAATAACATCACCCTGGCTCTGTCTCAAGCAGGAATCCAAAGCCATGATGTGGTAGCCGTTGAACTGCGG
>JAKAAS010000118.1 GCA_021802225.1 Bacillota bacterium | reverse complement strand
TTCGGCGACCTTGGGGTGGGATGGATTCCAAGAAGCGGATACCGCAGCAATTTTTGAACCTGTGACCAAGGCGGCTTTACGGGTCACACATCCTAAACGCTGATCCAACAATTCCCGAAACGTGCGTTACTTGCTCTTGAACCAACACTTCAGCAACGGCTTCGCTTGCCGACATCTTTGGCATAGTGACATCCTCCTTATTTAATCGGTTACTCAAGTTCTTTTAATCACGTATGGTGTATCCGCCATCGACAACCAGCGTTTGACCAGTGACAAAATCTGCGTCAATCAACGCAAATACAGCGTTAGCGACATCCTCGGGCTGAGCTACCCGCTTGAGCAAGATCTTCTTTTCAATTCTTTCTTTCGTAATATCGTACCGCTCACCTAATCCAGTATCGTTTGACTTCATCCACTGACCATCGATAAATCCCGGTGCGACCGCGTTAACGCGTATGCGGGGAGCTAGTCCCCGTGCCAGTGTCTGAGTCATATTGATAATCGCCGCTTTGGATGCGGCATAGGCCATGGACGAAGATCCTACGGCTCTCAAACCTCCAATAGATGCCGTGTTGACTACCGCTCCCACGTGGCTCTTCATGAGGTATGGAGCAGAAGCCTTGGTACAAAAGTAGGTCCCTTTAACACAAACACCCCATGTTTTGTCCCAAATTTCTTCCGTTAGACTCTCCATATCATCAAAACGTATCCGAGCTGTCCACGCGGCATTGTTGACCAATATATCGAGCGAGCCAAATACACTGATCGTCTCGTGAATCATTGCGGATACCTCATTCTCCCGCGAAACGTCCGCCCGGATCGCTAGCGCTTGGGCACCGGCTCGTTCCACCGCATGAGCCGTATCGCGAGCCGCTTCTTCGCTGTGCGAGTAGTTAATGACAACGCCTCGAGCACCCCGCTCAGCTAACTGGATAGCTACTGCACGGCCAGCCCCTCCCCATGAACCTGATCCCGTCACTAACCCTACTGTGCCCTGTAGGTTCATCCCTATGGTCTCCCCTCCATTCCGTATATAGCATGACGTTCTTGCAGTCCTTGTAAGACGGTTACCGCAGCCATGTTGATAATGTCATCGACGCTACAACCTCTGGATAAATCGTTAATCGGGCGAGCCAGTCCCGATAAGATTACTCCCAGTGCCGTGGCACCCGCGAGGCGTTCTACCAACTTATAGGCAATATTCCCTGCAGCGAGATTAGGGAAGATCAATACGTTAGCTCGTCCTGCAACCGTAGATTCTGGGGCTTTCTTCTGCCCTATTTCCGGAATGAGTGCGGCATCTGCCTGGAGTTCTCCATCCACGATCAGATCGGGGACATTATTTCGGAGCCACATTAGAGTTTCGCGGATCGGGGTTATCGAGGCATCTTCCGCACTCCCTTTTGTAGAAAACGACAACAATGCAACAACAGGATCTAATCCGACAACTGTTTTTGCTACGTCGGCGGTATTCACCGTGATGAATCCTAGTTGTTGAGCCGTCGGATTGGGCACTACCGCGGAATCGCCAAAGACTATTACCCGATTACTGCCCGCTATCCCACCAGGCAATATCATCGCAAAAGATCCAGAAACGATTGGGCACTTGGGATCCAACCCGACCGCTCGGATTCCTGCACGAATTACATCGGCCGTCGGTACATCTGCTCCACCAACCATGCCGTCAGCAAACCCTGATTGAACGAAAAGAGCTCCACTCAGTACAGGTTCACGCAACATATCCTGTATAGCCATACCGGTTCGCTTTGAGGCTGATCGAATCTTGTCCCGGCTAGCAGCTACTTCAGTCAACACCTCTTGCCGTAAATCTGTCGCCGGATCGTATATTTCCATGTCAGGTGATGCTGACAATGGTTTCGACATAGCCTTAATCGATTGCGCACTACCGATCAGAATCGGATGAATAGATGTAACGCACGCTAAATAACTCGCCGCACTATATACCCGCGGATCGGTACCATCGGCAAATACGATGGTTCGTTTATGAGTAAATGCGCGACTTCGAAGTTGTTCAACTACGCCACCAGGTGTCTTCACAAAACCACCTCATTTGTTTCCATCTGGGACCCTGGATCCGGGACTCATGTCTATAATATGCGCAACCCTAGTGGAACTGCAAGCCCATTCTCAACATTATTTGTAAATTGGGTATTGCGTATAGTCTTAATTGCGTTACTATAGTGTAAACGTAAACAGTCCCGGACCCGGGATCCTGGATCCAGAAATGGGTGCTTGCTCTCATAGAAAGCCTTGGATAGAGGAATTGGGTCTGGTGCATAATGCTGTCGGTATCTGTGTGCGGTACACCTCAGGCAGGGTTTGCGTTTAGGCTGGCACCTCGTTTGATATGGGAGGTTTCTTTAGATATGAATACGTCCTCTGATATGTTCGGCGGTCAAAACGAAGCCCTACAAATTGCTCGTCGTATGGACCGTTTGCCGATTACCGGACTTACATGGAGAATTGTTTTGCTCGGATCCCTCGCTTGGTTTATCGAATCATTGAGTGTCGGCGCGATCGGTGTTGTTATCCCCGTCTTAAAAAAGACCATGACGTTGACGGCCGGAGAGGTCGGTGTTTTGGCAGTGGCCTCAACCATAGGAATTGTGATTGGATTGATCCCTGCAGGTCAGCTTGCAGATCGATTTGGCAGAAAAACAGTTCTGATCTGGGGCATCGTAGAATATAGCCTTTTCACGATTTTGTGCGCATTTAGTCCCAATCTTATAATCCTTGTGATACTGCGTTTCCTATCAGGCCTTGGAATGGGTGCAGTGTTTCCTTTGCCTTACGCCATTACTGGTGAATTTGTACCTCTCAATCGGCGCACGACATTTAATGGGGTAATGGATGCCGCACTGTCAATTGGTTACTTCGTTGCCCCGTTATTAGGCCTGGCAATTCTCCCTGCTTTGCGGCCTGGCATAGCCTGGAGGGTTTTCTTCGTTGTATCAGGTATTCCTCTGATATCTGCGTGGCTCATTTATAAGTATCTACCTGAGTCTCCGCGATGGTTGAGTCGCCGAGGAGATACCGCTCGAGCGCATGAGATTTTATCGTACATCGAAAACGAAACCGTGAGACGGACAGGGCAGCCTCTACCAGAACCGTCGACAGCTATAGAATCGGAAGCCATGGGGGGCAAGATTAGTACGTCAACGCAGATTGGGCGTATTTGGGCTCCTTGGCAACGACGATATCTACGCCGCACCCTCGTTAGTTCCATCGCTGCAGTTGGTACATTCTTTATGTTCTATATCGTAATGACATATCTACCTCTGATCTTCACCAAAGAGGGCCTTACTTTGGCAAAATCATTGATATTTGCCGCCATTATCATTGGCGCTGCTATACCTGGAAAATTACTGAACGGATATCTAGGGGAAACATGGGGACGGAAAACGATGTACATCTTATTCATGGGTGTGGCAGGCATTGGCGCACTGTTTTTTGGTGGTGCCCAAACAGGTGCTTTGATGATCTTGTATGGATGTATTATGTCATTTTTCGGAACCGGCGCCTTTCCCTCTCTTAAAATGTCCTATGCCGAGCAATATCCCACCCCTATGCGCACCACTGGAGCCGCATCGGTCGAAACTTGGGGCCGATTTTTGGGCGGCGTTGTTGGAGCGTATGCGTTCCCTGCATTAATTTTGGGAATTGGGCTCATCCCCTCCTTTGATATCGTCGCTGGTGTTACGTTCTTTGCTGTAATAATTTTGGCGCTTTTTTCCAAAGAAACAAAAAATCAGTCCCTTGAAAAAATTGAAGCTACGTTGTCCTCTTGAGAGACGCTGCTTACGGAAAATAACTCGTAATTTAAGGGAGATGACCATGATTGGCAAATCTACTTGATGTTCGCGACGATACTCTGCAAGATAACTTACTGGCTCGCCTCAATAGAATTCCACTCAATCGCACTATTATCGGCATTATGGTACTCCTTTTCCTCGCATGGACAGTTGAGTCCTTTGACATCGGGGTAGTAGGTACCGTGGTCCTCACACTAACAAAACTGTGGCACCTAAGTCCCTCGGAAGAAGGATTGCTGGGAATCTCGTCAACTATAGGAATTGTGATTGGTTTAATTCCTGCTGGACGGTTAGCGGACAAATTTGGGCGCCGCCGCCTTTTGATGGTCGGAATTGCTGTATTTTCAACTTTTACGCTGTTAGGTGCGGCAGCTTCTAACTTACCTGAGATGGTGGTTCTGCGTGGAATAGCCGGATTAGGCGAAGGAGCCGTATTCCCCATCCCTTATTTAATGTTGTCGGAGTTTGTTCATAAGCACAAACGCGGAGCAGCAGTAGGATGGGTTAACGGTGTGTTAACCGGGGCCTACGTCTTACCGACATGGGTAGGTGCGTGGGCAGTGTCAACATTCCCCCCAGACACAGCATGGCATGTCCCGTTTATATTGGGAGGCATTCCGCTGATTTTATTGATTCCTTTGGCCATTTGGCTCCCTGAATCTCCACGCTTTCTTTTGCGCATGGGGCAAACGAAGAAGGTACAGACATTTGTTGAACGACTTGAACGTGAATCAGGTCTAACGCATGATAGCGGTCTGCGTCTGGAACAGGCGTTACAATCTGAATCTGCAGTAACAGTCACACAACGGCCTTACTTTGGTAGGCTTTGGATGAGCGGAATAGGATTTGGTGGTTCCCTGTTAATTTTTTACACGGTCTTAGTCTATGTGCCATCCATTTTTTCGAGTGAGGGGATGTCTAAAGGCGTCTCGTTATTGCTTACCGGTTCAATGATGCTCTTAGCTGGTCTAGCAACAATTTTCCAAGGATACGCGATGGATAAGTTTGGACGTAAACGGGTCTATCTGGCTTGTATTGGTGCCGCAAGTATCGGTTTGATTTGGCTTGGTTTTTCTTACACCTTCGAAGCCGTAATCATTCCTGGGCTGATTGTGGCATTATTTGGAGTAAGCATTAATTTTCTCAACAAGGTTTACATGGCGGAACAATTTCCGACTGAGTTACGAGGTACGGGGTCGGCTTCAGGAGAAACAATTGCCCGGTTTGGATCTGGTGTCGTTGCAGTATATTTCATCCCCATTGTTCTTAAAACATTCGGTTCCGATGTGTTATTCATTGCCACCGCAGTGGTTGCGATTTTGGCCATGCTTCCGACCCTTATTTGGGGGAGGGAAACTGCCTTTATGAATCTAGAATTATCCAGTGCACAAGGTGGCGTTTTGGAATAACCATCAAAGGAGGTTCTCTAATGACCATTCTTCCCTTGTCCGACATTACCGTACTTGATCTGTCTCATATTTTAAGCGGACCGTTTGCAACCATGACATTAGGAGATTTTGGAGCCCGCGTGATTAAGGTGGAATCGCCTGCTGGTGATTCCACAAGGAAGTGGGGCCCCCCCTTCCTAGGTGACGATGCAGCCTATTTCTATGCGATTAACCGTAATAAGGAAAGTGTCCAAATCGACCTCAAAGATGACAAGGGACGGGAGTTCTTTGAGAAGCTTGTATTGCAAGCAGACGTCGTAGTAGAAAATTTTCGACCAGGAACATTATCGAAATTGCAGTTTGATTTCTCCCGTCTTCGTGAATTGAATCCAGAAATTATTCTTTGTTCAATTTCTGGTTTTGGTCAAACGGGACCGAAACACATGCAAACGGGATTTGATCAAATAGCCCAGGGAATGTCAGGGCTAATGTCCGTTACCGGCAATTCGAACGGAGAACCAATGCGAGCGGGATTTTCTGTAGGAGATTTATCTGCCGCTATGTGGGCTCTGGTAGGAATCTTAATTGCTGTTCGCCATCGAGATAAAACGGGGGAAGGGCAATGGGTGGATGTGTCCTTGGTAGATAGTCTTATCTCATTTCAGACGTTTCAAGCCCAAAACTATTTTGCTACTGGGCAAAATCCACAACCATGTGGTAGTGCACATCCCAATTTAGTGCCATATCAGGCATTTCGGTGTCGAGATGGATTTATCAATATTGCTGTTGGTAACGATAATCTTTGGCGTTCTTTTTGCCTTGCGTTAGACCTTCCCTTGGCAGACGATCCAAAATTTAGAACTAATCCAGATCGAGTGGATAACAAAAACGAGCTTCTTGCACTCATAACCGCACGGCTTGCAGTCGAAACGGTTAATAAGGCGTTGGATATTTTCAATCAATTTGGAGTTCCCGCCGGCCCCATTTATCGTTTATCTGAAGTGTT
>JAKAAS010000117.1 GCA_021802225.1 Bacillota bacterium | reverse complement strand
CCGGAGCCCCGTGGGGTGAGGATGTTCACATCTCCGAAGACTATTTCCCGAATGACGGGCGCTCCAACACGTGGATGTATGCCGATGTCAAACCTGGTCGCGCCCCTGTTTCCCGCCAGTATGACATCGATGAAGAGATCCACCCCGGCCGCACCGCAGGGTTCCTAGGGTCCCGTGCCACACAGCTATTCGAGGCCCTGCAAGAACGTTTTCCACACATGCTCCAACCTGCCGAAGACCACGAACGCTAATCATCACCCCTTCAGCCGTCCCTATTATGGGGGCGGCTTTTGTTATAGATGGAGGCGATATGTATGTCAGAAAACAATCCCAGCACCGACCTTTCCCGCATCCTTGATGCCTTACGTTGGCTCCCGGATATCTCCGATACCATCCACCGCAAAGGCCGGGACCTCTCGGCCACCGCAGACGGCCTCAATCTTTCCATCGACCAGCGCGTGGCCAACCACCGTAAAAACATGGAGCACTTGGGGGAGCGGATGGGGAATGATCGCTCCCTGAGTCCCACGGAACAGTTCATGCTGGCGGCCCAAGCGGTCACGCTAGGCGCCGATCCGCAAGCCATCGCGAGTGCACTCCAAGAAACCACTCGGCAACCGACCTCGATGATCCAGTGGATCCAAGCCTCTGCCCGCTATCAAATGCAAGCCGGGCACGCCACAGAACGATAGGAGGGAATGCCATGGCCGAAGACCGCGCCGAACAACTGAAACAAGCCGTCGCCAACAAACTCAAAAAAGAGGCCACGAAACGCATCATCCTCTGGGCCGCCGGAGCGGGGGCTCCTGTTATTGGGGGTGGCCTCATCGTCATCATTGGAGCTGTCGCCAGCACCGTTCTTCTGGCAGGCATCGGCAACTGGCTCTCTAACATCTTCGGCCCCCACCCCCCAGCGATAGCCACCACGATGAGCCGCCCAGCAGAATGGTTGCTGACCACCACAAAATTTACGGACCAAGACGGCATCCCCAATGTGATCGCCCTCGCCGTGATGGAGCAGGCCAGTGACGGCCAAGTGTACGGCGACCGGTGGTATTGTAGCAATGGCAAGACCACCGGCGAAGCCTGTCATACGGCCTACCATCGCGGCATGCTCGGCATCGGCCCCAAAGGCGTCCACCATATCGGCATCGGGTACGGTCTTATGGGACTGAACGGCAAGGACTTGACCATCCCCAGCGGCCAGCACCATGACGTCGACTGGAACCTCAGTACCGGCACGCATTATCTGGCGGCGAATCTGCAAGGCAAATACTGGAAAACCGACCTCACCCAATTTCATGCCGCCGTCCAGACCCCGCCCGGTTGGAGTGCTAGTGGCAACTACGCGGACCAAATCAAACAGCTCGTCCAAAGCTACGACAGCGGACCTCACTTAGGCGCGTGGGCCTTGGCCATGTGGTCCAAAAAGACCGGCCAGTGGGAAGATCCCGGCACGCCGCCACAGAAGGAATGGGTCTTTGCCGTCGGCGCTGCCCCGGATGGGGCCACCTTCTCGCACAAATGGAAGCCGCATACCGTGGAGTATGTCCACACCAAAAAGGGCACCCGGACGATCATCATCCATCATTATCTGAGCGGTACTGATGTTGCCCCGCCCGTCTCTGTTTGGGGGAAAACGAAATCCGGCCAGACCACCACGTTTTATCTCGGCCCCGCAGACAAGCAGATCCCCATTTGGAGCGGCGGCAGTATTTGGGGCGCTCAATTTCAGCTCACCGGCCCTAATGCCCTCGACCAAATCACCGCCTACTGGCCCAATGGCAATAAGGATAGCATCCAGTGGCCGGAGACTTCTGGGGGATCCGTCGCGACGATCACCAACATCCCACCCGCCCACAGAATTTCTTACTGGTGGAAGGACATTGAGAAAGCGTCCAGTCTTACCGGCGTTCCCGCCGACTGGATTGCCTCAGAGATGAGCCATGAGTCAGGCGGGGCCCAAGATGCCGGATCCCAAGGATTAGCGGGAGCCTTTGGGCTCATGCAACTGGAGCCCGCCACCGCCCAAGGACTGCCCGGTTGGTATCCGGGCGCCCGGCAAAACCCGCAGGAGAATATCGTCTTGGGTGCGGAATTGCTGGAAGAAAATCATGCGGCACTGGGGAGCTGGCGGCTGGCCAGCGCGGAGTATTACGGTGGGCTCGGGAACATGAAAAGTGGCGGATTCCAGCCAGGGATGAGCTGGTCCACGGCGCAAGCCTACCTCAATATCATCCCGGATGCGTCAAACGGAAACACCCTGACCATGGCCCAATATGCCGACAACATCGAAGGCACCGCCCAGATGATCGCGAAGAATCCACCCAAGTAAATATCATTCGGCGGTTTGAAACGCGCTTAGAGAGGCCCACAGAGGCCGACAAATTATGAAAGGATGATACCTATGCAACGCTCGACCAAATGGCTCATCGGAGGATCATCCGTCGTGGTCGTCGGGGTATTGGTGGTTATCAGCACCGGCACCCCGGCAAAAACGGTCAAACCTTTGCCCCACCACGTCTTGCACCACGTCAGCACACCCAAAAATTCCCGGACGACACGCACCAAAACCACCAGCGCTACGCCGACCCAACCGCCCGCTCCCATGCCTGCTCTACCGCGCAGCGGCCATCACACGGGATCGGCGTTGACTAGCTACGAGGCCATTAGTCATAACGCTGCCCCGGCGAACCCGATTCAGACCGCCACCGATCCCGCCGACCCGCAGGAGACATGGGCGCTTGTGCCAGAGGGTGTGTATGAGGACGGCAACAGCGCGGAAACTCTTTGGTTCGGTATCCGCAAGACGCCGACGTCCACGTGGACATGGATTCCCAGCACCCTGCCAGGGCAGTTAAGTGCTCAGCTCCCGAGCCCGGCGCGGCTATCCCTTCAATGGGCCTTTGATCTGCACGAAAACGAGAGCGGGCCCGCGAACCTAGCGGGTAACGTTTCGTGGCAATCGCTCCAAGGCGCGGTCAGCAAGCCGGAAGGATGGAGCATGCAGAGTGTCAGCGCCGCCAATAGCGCCACCGGAACCGCCGCCGTGCAAATCACGGTCTGGCAACAAAGTTTCACGAGCTTTCACGGCCTCTACGGGATGATGTCTGATTGGGATTCCACAAATTTCAGCGGCACCGGAGCCCTCAACATGATTCAGGCCTCTACCGAACCGCTCAGCGCCGTCACCGACGGGAAATTTTTATAGGTAGGAGGGATAACGCTATGCGTATCGATTTCATCATCGCGAAAGATTCCGGCAGATTGCATGAGGCAGAGACGGCAGGGCACTCCTGCCATCTCTTGTCATTGGTGGATGGCCTGAATGCGGCACTCAAAGAGGCGTCACGCGCACCGGTCGACATCCTCTGGATTGCCTACGAGGCGCTAGAAACACCCGACCAGAGCGCGATCCGGCGCTTCCGTGTCGCGAGGCCAGAGACGCGGATCATCATTGAGATCCCGGATGATCTGGCACCCCCGAATGACTTTATCAGTGCCGTCGTAGGCATGGGCGTGGTAGATATCGTCATCCATGCCTACTCCTTGGATGAGGCCATCGCCCGCCATCCCACGTATGCCGATGCCGCGCGCTGGCAAGGGGGCGGACTGAGCTGGGACGAAGAGGCGGCACCAGTGGCCCCAGCGCCCCAGAAAGAACGGATCATTGAGCGGAAAATCGCGAGCACCAACCGCCCTGCCATCATTGCCATTCGGGGGATCTTACCGGGGAGTGGCATCACACTCCTTGCCTCTGTGATTACCCTCTGGCTGGCGGGGCAAGGCTGGCCGGCCGCCATGCTGGAGCTTCCGCCCGATAGAAAGCCCAGCGATCTGAGACGCTTCGAGACGGCGGCTGAAAAGCTCCCACCCGGAGCGAGCATCTATCCCACGGGCACCGCCACGCTCGAAAGCATCCTCAGCGAGCGGAAAGCGGCGTATATCGTGATGGATTTGGGGGTGCGTCCACAATCGCCATCCCTTCCCCTACTGCCTGATCTGGAACTCATTGTTCTCCCGGCCGTCACGCGCTGGGAGCAAGTACCGGGGTTGACCAACCACCTCTCGCTACGGGCAGGGGCGGATGTCGGCACCCCTGCGCAACGGGTCCTGTGGTGGTCTGGGCCTGCCGATCCCGCCGTCCAGTCGGAGTGCTGGCACCTTCTCCCCCCGCCTGACTCCGCATGGCCGCCGACGTTAAACCCCACCCTGTCTGCCGCGTTAGGGACGTTGCTTGCACCTGTGAGACCGGACTACTCTGTGCCCGGTTGGTTGCTTTGGCTCCGAAAGCATGAGGATCACCTGGTCCCCTGGGCCCTCTCGGCGGGCGGATTGGTCGTACTTGGCCTGCTTGCCCACGCCCTTGCCGCGCACGGCTGGCCGCACATCCCGCATGTCGGACAGTGGTTTCACCACGCCGAACCGAAAATTCTACCCGTGAAAGGAGCCACAAAATCATGACGATTGCACTGATTGCAGGAGGGGTATGGATGATCGGATTGATATGGTGGCTCAAGAACAGGAGGCGGCGCTAATGTGGTCCATAGCCTTGGGAGCCGCCGTCGTGTGGCTCGTAATCTTTTATGCATGGCGCCGTAAACACCGCCCCGTACCAGTCACCGAACCGGAAATAGCCCCCACTCCGCCACCAGAACCATCGCGGCCTGAACCAACGTCCGCGCCTACCCAACCCGTGATGGTGATGATGTCGGCACCCGCCAGAGTAGCGCGTCGACGCATTCTGACCGTGCGCGGCCTCTGGAATTTTGTGCAGGACCTCGTGGAATGGGCCGTCTTTGCCGGGCTCGTTGCCCTGCTGGTGTGGGTACTGGGGGAGATCGTCCTGCACCACCTCTTCCCATCGCTCGACCATAACGCCATCGCCCAGTTTCTGAGCCGGGCGGCACGGCGGGAATCCCATTGGGTCGCGGGGCGTAAGTAAAAAAAACGCTATAGACGTAGGGGTTTTGTTGTTGTTGACCAATCCAAAGGAGGCTATCAAAGATGACCAAAAATACCAAATTGACCATTGCCGCCGGGGCGGTATTCTCGCTGTTGACGCCAGTCCTGAGCGCCGTACCGGCCTTTGCCGCGACGGCGCCCACGACTGCGACACAAACAACGTCAGGGACGACCGCATCGGGTACAACCACTAGCTCCGGTACCACCGCCGATCCCACGGAAACCAGCACGATCACGGCTTCGCTTTCTCCCACAGCGTCCACTGCCTCTGGCGGGTGCGACTTCGGCACTTGCGCGAGTGGTGGTGCGGGCGATCAGGTGGATGGCCAGGCGACTCTCGCGGTTACGAGTGCCGTAAGTCGCGCTGGCAATCCGCCGGTGATCCTCAATCTCGCGGATTCTTTGGCCCCTCAGACTGGCGAAACGGCCCAAATCCACGTATCCACCGGTACCCTTACTCCACTCGGCGATGAGATCGGTCAAACCACCACCAGCACCACATCGGGCGACACAGAAAAAATCAGTATGGACACCGTGGCAACTACTCCCAATACCGCGGGCACTCTGAGCGTCGAAGCAAGTCAAAACACCCAAGAAGCGTGGCTATGGACTCTGCCCGCCGGGCAATCCGGTACGGTCGTGGTGAGTCTCACGGGTGCTGGGCTTTCTGCCACATCCAAAACCATCACTATTCCCGCCAGTACGGCCTTGCCTTCAGGCGAAACGCTCGACGTGAAACCCGAAATTAATCATGTTCTCACCCCAGGACTCTCCTTGTTTGCACAAGGAACCACCACGTTGAGTCAAGCCCAAACTGACGCGCAACAGGATGGGGTCAGCGCGACCACCACCATCACGCCAGAGGGCGGCGCGAATGTGGCTAACTCCGGCACCACCGCTCTCACACTCAATGGTGTGGAGGCCCAATGGAGCGATCCCCAGCCGGGGCAAAGCGTCATGCAGACCGCGACGATCGCCACCAACCAGTCCATCGTAAATACGCCCTTTGATGGCTTTTCATGGGACGGCACCATCAATCCCGTGTTGAGTCCGGCGATGATCGTCACCACGACCGTAGCACCCACTCAATCCCCGCCGACCATCATTCCGGGCAAAATCATCCACGAGCCGAACACCATCATCCCTGGGAAAATCATCCATGAACCCAACACCATCATTCCAGGGAAGACTATTCATGAACCCAACACCATCATCCCTGGGAAAATCATCCACGAACCCAACACGATTATCCCTGGAAAAGTCATCAAAGGG
>JAKAAS010000116.1 GCA_021802225.1 Bacillota bacterium | reverse complement strand
CCCATGGCCGCCCGAGAACGTTAGGAATACGCCAAAAATTTGCCGTGATTTGGTAAAATAGCCTATCGCCCCCGCTAGGTGAATAACATGGTACAGACTCGTGGCTAGCAGCGGTGGGCAATGTACAGGGTCCGTCATTGTGTGGACATCGCAGCCGCAGCCAGTGAGAATAGATAGCGCACAGAAAGGTTAATGGACACCGAGATGGAAAATTCCTCAAGCAGCAGAAAAAGTATCGTGGACGGCGCACGGGAAAAGTGGAAACAGAAACTCTTCGATCTGGGACGGCGCAATACGCTCCTGTATTTTCGCGACCTGAAAAAGGGCAGTCTGCGTCTCAACAACCTCAAACCGTCTGACCTCGAGACGTTTTTAGGCGGGTCTCTCCTGGATGTGGCCCAATGTGCTGGAGATGACCGCAGCCTGGTCTTGGCAAAAGCCCAGGAAATTCGAAATCAGGCGGTCACCAATCTCGAAGAGAAGGGAATCCGCACCTGTTATGTCGGGCTGGGTCTGGCATCATGGAAGTCCCCGGACGGGGGCCGCCCTCCCTCCGCGCCTGTCTGGCTGGTTCCCGCGGAAATCGAATTCGCTGGGCGCGAAGGCCACCGGGCCCATGTGCGCAAAAACGGCGACCTTCAGTTGAACCCCGTGATGGTGTATGCCCTCGAAGACAGCTTCGGCGTGCGGCTGATTCCCGAAGACGAAGATGACGTCCCCTGGGGTTCATTCGGTGCCCGCGTTGCCAAGATGCAGGAACAGACCCGAGATGTTCCTGACTTTTCCCTGGACCCCGCCGTGATTGTAGGAAATTTTTCTTTTCAAAAACTCGCGATGGTATCCGACCTGACCGAATTAGGCGACGCCTTGGCGGATAATGATGTCATCGCCGCTCTGGCCGGGGACAGCGAGGCCCGGCTGAGACTTTTCCCTCCACACAGTGCAGACGTGGAGGACACCTTTTTGGATGACGTCCCACCTGACAGCGAATTTACTGTCCTGGACGCGGATTCCAGTCAGATGCGGGTCATTCGCGCCGTAGCGAGCGGAAAGACCGGGGTGATTTTGGGACCGCCGGGCACAGGCAAGAGCCAAACTATTGTCAATATCCTGGCGGAGTCCGCGGCTGAAGGCAAGTCGGTGCTCTTCGTTGCGGAAAAGCGCGCCGCTTTGGACGTGGTGCTGGGACGCTTGCATGATGTGGGACTGGAACATTTAGCTCTGGATTTGGAGGGGGCAGCCCGGTCGAAGAATTCCTCCGCCCGGCTGTTAGGGGACAGTCTAGAACGTATCCGGCGGGCAGAGCCGGTCTCAACTGACACAGTGCACGAGGTCTTTTCGGACCGCCGCACTCACCTGAATGCCTACGTCAGCGCACTACATGCCCCCCGAGCACCTTTGGACATGAGCGTCTTTTCCCTGCTGGGCGCGGTGCTGCAGACGCCGGAACCCCTGCGGCTCCCTTTGCGTTTGCCTCCTGAGGCCCTCCTGGTTTTCACCCCACAGGTGCAAAGGGCAGTGGAAGAAGACCTCCAGGAACTGGGGGCTTTAGACATCCCTCCACAAAGCCCGTGGACCGCGATGCGGCTCACCACTGAGAGCGAGGTGCAAGACGTCCTGGCGGTTGTCGGTCGGCTCGGTGACCACTGGCTCCGATTTCGTTCGGCAGGACGGCATTCTCGGGATTTTGAAGACTTTCTATCGCGCCACCCCCTTGACGACTGGGCCGCACTGCTGAAATTTTGGAATGAGACGGCGATGATCCGCGCACGTTACCACGACACCCTCTTCGCCTCCGATATCGACGCCGTGGAGAAAGCTTTGAGGCCTTCGGAATCGACCGTCTCCGCGCTGCTGCACCGCCTGACGGACAGCCAATACCGCTGGGCGCTGCGCCAGATGAAGGGATACCAGATATCCGCCCGGGCGCCCGAACACCCTTTGAATGACCTCCGCCAAGTCCAGGCCCTGCGCGCCCAGTGGCAGGCCTGGGGATATCACGGAGTGCCGGACGCTCCCAAAAATCTTCCAGAGCTGGCGGAGCTCTGGCCGGATATTGCCCGCGATATGGAAACTTTAAGCCATTTCGGGCTGGATGTCCGCCAGATGCCCGTGGAACACTGGGAGCAGACGCTGCGGCACTTGGTGGAAGACCGCCTGACACCACTGCGGTTGTACCGGATATACACGCTGGAACAAAAACTAAGCCAACTGGCTCTCGGCACTTTTCTCCAAGAGCTGAAACTCCGGCAGACGGAATCTAAGGACTGGGTTGCGGCATTCTATGCCATGCTGAGGCACTCGGCGCTCGATGCCGCATTTTCGCAGGAGGCCGGGCTGGCTACATTTACCCGCAGCAATCATGAGCGCATTATCCAGGAATTTGGCCAGAGCGACCGGCGGCGCATCGAACTGAACCGGGCCCGGGTTACCCGTGCCCACGCACAGCGGGCGGTGAACATACTCAACGAATATCCTCAGCAAGAAAGTTTGGTCAGGCAGGAAGCTGCAAAAAAATCTCGCCACCTGTCGGTGCGCAAACTCTTGCAGCAAGCACCGCAAGCGGTTCTCGCGCTCCGGCCGATCTGGGTGGCGAGTCCTCTCAATGTCAGCCAGCTCTTAGCCGCACGCACTGTGTTTGACGTGGTGATTTTTGACGAGGCCAGCCAGGTGCTTCCGGAAGACGCCGTCCCCTCGCTGGCGCGTGGCAGGCAAGCCGTAGTGGCGGGCGACAATCACCAGTTGCCGCCGACGATGTTCTTCGCCACCGCGGGAGAAGAAGGGGACAACGGGGATGAGGGCAGCGCATACGAGGGATTCGAGAGCGTGCTCGACCTCATGTCCGGTCTCACGGCCCCTTGGACCCTGGAATGGCATTACCGCAGCCGGGACGAACGCCTGATTGCTTTTTCGAACCATCATATTTATGGCGACCGCTTAGTGACGTTTCCGGGATGCGGCCACCTTCAGCCATTGCGACTGCAGCTCGTCGTTCCCCAAGGGCCAAGTTCGGAGGACGGGAGTGACAGTGTGGCGGACGAGGCCACGAAAGTCGTTGAGGAGATCTTGCAACATGCGGCAGAGCACCCGTCAGAGACTCTCGGTGTGATCACGATGGGTCTGAGGCACGCGAACCGCATCCAAATGGCCTTAGACGAAGCACTGCGGGGACGTCCCGAGCTGGATGATTTCTTTGATGCCAAACGCCCAGACCGATTCTTCATTAAAAATCTTGAACGGGTGCAGGGAGATGAGCGGGATGTCATCATCCTTTCAATTGGGTACGGCAAAGACCGGACCGGCCATCTCCCGTACCGATTCGGCCCGTTACTCCAAGAAGGAGGCGAGCGGCGCCTGAATGTGGCCGTCACCCGTGCCCGCAGCCGCATGATCGTCGTCGCGTCGTTCGATCATCGGGACATGGACCCGGAGCGCAAGATGTCCCGCGGGGTCAGCCTGCTGCGGGAATTCCTGTCCTATGCCAGCTCGGGTGGCCAGATCCTAAGCGCCGAGCGCCCCAATGACGCCATTGCGCTCAACGCATTCGAGCTCTCGGTGCGTGACGCCCTGCAAAACCGGGGATTAGATCTTGTGGCTCAGTGGGGAGTCTCCCGGTACCGTTTGGATTTTGCGGTCAAACATCCGCAGCGCCCCGGACAGTTTGTACTGGCTATTGAATGTGATGGCGCCACCTATCATTCCGCACCCAATGCCCGGGACCGGGACCGGCTGCGCCAGCAGCAGCTGGAAGCTTTGGGCTGGAAGTTCCACCGCATTTGGTCCACCGAATGGTTCCGCGATCCGGCCGGGGAAGCCGACCGCGCAGCCGCAGTGTACCACAAGGCCCTGCAGGACACTGACGGGCCGCCTCCCCCGGCGGAAGCCCCGGAGAAATTGCAGCTCACAGCACCCCCAGGCCCGGCACGGCGCGGGGCACAGCCTGCAGCAGAACAGGGAATCCCTATTGACCAGCGGAGCAGCGCGGAGATCCTCGAGGTGCTGGACTGGATCCAATCGGACGGTCTCTTGCGCACGGACGGGGAGCTGATGCAAGAACTGACCGGTGCCTTAGGCTACAAGAGGCGCGGACCGCGCATTGAAGAGAAGCTGCGTCAGGTCATTCAGCGCCACCGGCAAGAAGCCAAAGCCACTGGTCCCTGAATCTCTTTTCCCGTCTGCGGCAAAAAGGAGCGCCGCCCCAAAGGCGCCCCGGATGCTGCAATTTAAAAAGAAAGAGGAAAGCGGGGGCTTAATCATGCAGCCAGCACTGATCGTCATTGATGCTCAGCAAGAATATTTTGAGCCTTATGGACAGTGGGTTGTGGATGGCGGACCCGAGGCATTGGCCAATATCAACCGTCTGCTCACAGTCTGGAGGACCCGCAACTGGCCCGTCATACACCTGGTTCACGAGGCACTGGACCCACAATCGCCCGTGTTTCGCGCCAAGTCGGCGGGTGTGCTCATGCACCCCCAGCTAGACATTGCAAGCGGGGAGCCCGTGCTCACCAAACACTTTCCCGGCGCCTTCACCCAGACCCCTCTCGACGCTTATTTATCCCGCGCGGGCGCAGATACCGTCGTCATCACTGGATTTCAAACGCATCACTGTTGCGATGCGACCACACGGCAGGCGCGCGAGCGCGGCTACCGGTGCCTGTTCACCGATGATGCCACCGCTACACGGAATTTGAGCCTGCGCGGAACAATCGTCTCAGCTGCAGAGATCCAGCGGGCCACCTGCGCGGCCATGACAGGCTTTGCGGAAATTTTGCATACCAGCGAGGTCACGGCGGCTGCGGAGTTGGACGAGCCGGCATTCTGATGACGCGAGGCCTCAGCCAGTGCTCTGACTTCCCAGCCGCACTGGTTGAGGCCGGCCATTGACTGTGACGAGAGAGGTGGGCAATGAGTCTGAGACCGGCTTGGATGAAACGATATCCTCTGCTCGCGCGTTTCTGGTTCTACCGCTTGGTTCGCGCCAATGGCGTGGGCATAGGCACCCTGGCCATTCAGTGGGCCGCCACATCATTTCCCCAGCCTGCGCTCGCTCTGGCGTATACCAATACCTTGGGGCGGGCAACCCAGGTTTTTACGGGCTATCTCGCTGGCTGGCTGTCCGACCGTGTGCCGCCCATCCGCCTGATCGTGTGGAGCAATCTGCTGGCTGCAGTGTTTACCGGCGCCATTGCCATGGTCCTGAGAGCTCCCTACCGGCTAGTTTGGCTTATCGCCGCCGTCATTGTCTGGAACGGCTTTGCTGTAATTTCCCGCGCCGCGTCACAGGCCATCGTTCCCAAAATTTCCCGCCGCGAGGACTTGCCCGCCGTTAATGCCTGGATGAGCGCGGTGGGTCCGGCCCAGCAATTTCTTGCCAGTGGAATGGGAGGCATTCTACTGGCGGCGGGGCTGTTCCACACATTTCTGGCGAGCGGTCTCGCCACGGCACTCTCCACCATCTTTTTGCTGACCAAAAAAGCTTGGCCCTTGCCCAGCCCCCGCCACAGGCCCCTGCGCTCTCTCACCCTCGGCCTCTCTTACACCTGGTCTCACCGGGTACTGCGGCGCATGGTCCTATTTTCCAGCGTGCTCAACTTTGGATTCAGCTTTTATATCGGTGAATATTTGCTCTATATGCGGCAGACCCTTCACCTCGGACCGGCGGCCCTCGGCCTGGCTCTTACGGCTTCGACCGCGGGAACGGTATTCTCCTTGATTTTCATTCCCCGCTGGCTGCCCCGCCACCTCCTGGCTATTGCGGCAGCTGCGCCCGCCCTCATGGCCATCGGTCTGGCCATTCTGAGCCTCTGGCAGAGCTGGGCGGGCTTCGTCTTGGGAGCGGCTGTCATTGAATTGGGTTCAGGGGCTGTGACCCAAGGGCTGGTGCTGGTCAGGCAGTCGGTCGTGCCCACAGATGTCATGGGTTCGGTTTCAGGAGCGCTCAGCATGTTCCACATGGTATTGGTGCCAGCCGGCATGGCCCTGGCTGGCGTGGTGGCGTTCACTTACGGACCTGCTGCGGCCATGATTTGCGCTGCAGCATTGGTGGCATCCGCATCCCTGCTGGCGCTGCCTTACGCGCGCCTCGCCGCATCATCTCTGGCATGTGGCAGCCTGCGGCCCTAGCGCCGGATCGCTCGCATCCGGTCTGGCGAAAAACCGCGCTTTCCTTGGTCAGGCCATCCAGCCGACCTATGCCCTGTCTAAAAGACTGCTGCCATCCAGCCGCATTCTACTTCCCCACGGCCCTGGGC
>JAKAAS010000115.1 GCA_021802225.1 Bacillota bacterium | reverse complement strand
TAGTGAGGGAGCAGCTGGTAGCTGACAACTGCGATGATGAGCATGGCTCCGGCCAGTGAGGCCATGACGCCGCGCCACCCCCAGGCTCTGGACAGCAGCAGTCCTAGGGGCACCCCGGCTATGGTGGACAGAGAGAATCCCATCGACACGATGGACATGGCGCGGGCCCGGTGTTTTATCGACACGACATCAGACAGCAGCGCATACCCGACAGGGGAAATAGCGCCGGCCGCAACTCCTGCAATGGTCCGGCTGACAGCGAGGATCCAGAAGCTCGGGGATAAGGCGGACAGCCCGTCAAAGACAATGAACAGGGCGGTGCCGCTAAAGAAAATGGGGCGGCGGCCCATCCGGTCGGAAAGGTATCCGGTGAGAGGAGAAGCTCCGGCATATCCAAAAGCAAACACGGTCACAAGCCACCCCGTGCTAGACAGTGGCACCTTGAAACTGTGGCTGATGGGCGCCATAAATGGTGCCACGATATTTAGATCGCTGCCCATGACAAACATCACCAGCGCCAGCAGAGAGGGGATGAAGAAAGACGAGCCGGATTCCCTGCGCACTACCTTCTGAACGGCCTTGGCCACAACGGTTCCTCCTATTCCTCTTGTCCGTTTTAGCGCATTTGCCGAAGCAGTGCAAATGACAAAGGACGTAGGCGGGCTCCCATAGTTTGCCGGAACCGCCAAAGGCCTATGCGGGTGATTCCTCCAAGACGAGAGTTATCCTGCACTTGGCGAATTACGCGGCAGGTAGACGTTGTGTCAATTAGCATCCCTATGAGACTGGTGGTGATTTACGGATTAGGAAAAAGAACAGCTGCCCATGGGATGGAGGCGGCTGTTCTTTTTCCTAATCGTCCGCGGGGTAAATTCTCCTTGGTTGCGCTGTGTGACCCCATAACGGCAGCTGAGAAGCTATTGACCGTTCTGGGTAGACCCTAATTGCGCGGTCAGGGCTTGGACTTGTACCGTCGCTGCCTGCAAGGCTGTGAGCTCAGCCTTGAACTTAGCAATGACCTGAACGAGCCCGGTGGTCTTTGCCGGGGTGGTTCCCGTGCTGGACGCTGCCGCGTTAGCCGATATTTCCGTCTTGACCGCCTGGGCTAACGTCACGTTAATGGTGTGCAATTGATTGAGCGCCGTGGAGAGCCCTGTGCTTTGGCCCGTGCTTAAGGTGGCCGAGAGCGCCTTCACATATGCTTGGACGGCGGCAACATACTGGCTGCGGGCTGTCTGAATTTCTGCACGCAAGGTATGAATTTCAGCAATGTCTGCCTTTATTTGCGTCGGTTGACCTGAAAGATGTGGGGTGGCACGCAGGTGGGCGGAAGAACCGTTTGACGAATGCGCCTGAACTGCCGCGCGGGCCTGACTTGCCGCTTGTGTTGGCAACGTTACGGTATGAAATGGAGCACTATGTGCGACCGGTGCATGCCCATGGCCAGCTGCCATAACCGGAATGCTGCCCAATAGGATAAGTGAACCCGCTAAAGGCAAAATAAGTCGACGGTTCATTGAAGGTCACCTCCAAAAGATTTTAGGGCTGTTGCGAATGCAGTACACTGACTAAAGCGGTGTAACGTTACCCGTACATGGTGCGGGTATTTGTGAGTCCCCGTCGGGATTTTCAGTACGGCTCACAAGAGTCCACGGCAAACTCCCTGCAGGCCGAGCGTGGGAGAATCCCGGTACATCACGCAACACGAAACCAACTTGCGAGGCGTCTCCTTTTGCGGTCTAGAGTTATTCGCCGTGCACGACATCTCGCCCATTCCCATCTGGAATTTTTTGTGTTAACCGTTACATATTTCGTAAAGTGGGGTGCCGTTTAGGGGGGAGCTGTAAATTTTTTGCAAAAAGCTTTTATAGGCGCCATTGTAGGATTGAGTCTGGCACAAAAGAGGCTGCCGGGCAGCGCGGAAAAGTTTAGTCACGGACGATAGGCGGTTGAAGTGTGTCGCGATGCGTTTCGTGGAGAGCGTGGCCAACACTCCCTTTACCATGCGGCCACTGCATCCACAGCCAGAGGCCGCATAGTCCCGGAAAAACTGACCCGATCAGCTGGGTCCCGCATATTCAGACTTGCCGATAAAAGTCCGTATAAAAAGCCTAACCCATTCCATAGGCAGGAAGCACTTTCTTAAGGCAAATGGGCATCCCATGCTCGGTCCGCCTCATCGGCCACTGCCTGCGCTTCTTCGAGGGTGTGCGTCGGGTGACCCGAGGCCACAGCCCAATAGTAAAAAGAAATGGATACCGCAATGACGGCGATCTCGTCCCATGGAGCGGGAATCCATTTGGTGCCGCCAAAAGTACCAAGCTTAGCCCAAACCGTCATGAAGGCCATGTATACTACGAGCCAGACGCCGCTTTTGATGTCGGTCCAGCGCCTGCCAGCATCCCGGCTGAAATAAACCGCGTAGAGCAGAAGTCCGACAAGGGTCATCAACCCCAGGTCGCCATCGATAGGCCAGCCTGTCCAGTAGAATATCAAACTGCCTACCACAAATCCGACGGGTCCCCACCAAGCCAAACCGCCTAACTTGTAGCGGCGCGTCATATGCCCGGCCGTGCGGCGGAGCACTGCGGTGCTTACGGGCCCCATCATATAGGTCAAAATCGTGGCGCTGGAAAGCACGCCGACGAGTTTCTGCCAGCTCGGAAATGGCAAGAGAAAGGCAATGCCGACCACAAACGACAGAATGATGGCGGCACCCGGTGTTCCGCGCTGATTGACCGAACGGAAGGTTTTAGGGAAGTAGCCATTCTTGGTGAAGGCCAATATGCCGCGGGGTGTCCCTGCGGCATAAACCAAGCCGGTGCCAAAGGGAGAAATGATGGCATCGCCATACAAGATGATGGCCACCCAACTGAGATTCAGCGCCACCGCAAGGTTGGCATAAGGAGAGGCATAATTCAGCGATGACCATCCTTTAGCCAGCACATGGGACGGTACTGCGCCAATCAAGACCAGCTGGAGAAAGAGATAAAGGATACCGGCTCCGGCCATGGCGATAATGAAAGCCCGGGGGATGTCACGCTGCGGATTTTTCGCCTCGCCGGCAAGGTCCATCATGGGCCGGAACCCCGTATAGGCAAAGATAATGCCTCCAAGCGAAATCGCTGAGAATACCCCGCCCCAGCCGTAAGGCATGAATCCTCCCGGCCCGCGGGTGAAATTGCTAGGATGAAAGCCTACGATGAGAAATGCCACAACGGTCAATAGGGGGGCCGCAAACTTGATGAAGGTCATTGGCGTATTAATCCGCGCGTAGAGTTTCACCCCTAGATAGTTGACCAAAAAGAAAAACGCCACCAATATTACGGCCGCGCCGAATCCCGTGTCTGTAAGGGATCCGTTCGCGGTATTATACAGGCCGTGCGCGTAGCTTGAGGAATATTGCAATACCGCTTCCGCTTCAATGGCGGGCACGCCGGCCCAAGAAATCATGGCCGCCCACCCGATCATATAGCTGACCAAACGTCCATGGGTGTAGAGCGGGTACCGGATAATGCCGCCAGCCTCCGGCAGCATGCTGGCTAACTCCGCAAAGGACAGGCCTAGCACGATAACTCCGAAGGCCCCAATGACCCAAGAGATCATGGAAGCGGGACCGGCAATGGTCGCCGCAGTCATTGACGCGAACAGCCATCCAGACCCCACCAGTCCTCCAATCGCGGTCATGGTCAAGTCCGTCAGGGAAAGTTCGCGGCGGAGCTTGTGCGAACCGTTTTTAGGGGTGCTGTCTGCTTCTGTCATGTGCATCTATCATCCTCCTGACATGCAGTGCGTGACTCCGAACAAATTACATGGATTGGGTCTGTGCTTGTCCCGTCAACGGCAACGCCTTGGTGAGGCTCGGCGAAGCGTCTGCGTAAATTGGGGAGGCAGACACGGGACCAGATAATACGCAACAACAGATATCTTTCCTTTGTGAAAACGAGAAATACGCGCCTTAACCTGATCAGTTAGTCGTTCTTGTATTCATTTTAAAGCTTCATACCTAAACGAATTTCGGCAATCTGTGAAAGATCCTGCGCTTTTGCCGGATAACCTGTGTCTTCTACATAAATGGTCTTCAATGCAGAAGATCCAAAAAGTACGACTTGCTAATATCCTTCGACTAACCGCGACTGATATATTACACAATATTCATACCACAAAATGCTCGCTCTGCATTGTACGACAAAAAAATTATTTGCTTTCTATCTAATTTTAGCTTCGTGCCCAAAGGGAGTATTAAGCGAGATTTTTGTGAAAGTGCTGGTTCCTTCTGGAGTAAAGCTCCGTGACACAAACCGCCTTAGGCACTGGCCTGTCGGATATGGGGGGGTGCCCTTTTCGGTGGTGGTATGCGACAAAAGCGGCCCATGGCGTGGCGGGCAGAACAATCTGCCGGCAAACTCTGTTTTGCATGATAGTGCCCCTACCCGGCGGCGGAAACGCAACTCGGCAACGACATGGTGTAGAGATTTGGCTGGTTTGGGGAATATCCGGAGGAGAAAATGATTACTCAACAATTGCGGAAAATACTGCCGTAAAAAGGTAGGGAGGGCATATGGGAACTGAACCTGCGGCCGATCTAGAAGATCGGCCGGTGAATGGGAGATTGAGGAGTTGCATGCACAGCGGCTATGAATTAGTCCAAGATCGCGAGCTCCAGAATCTGTCCGCAATGTCCGGGTCGATGTGAATACGGCGTTCGCTATCCAGAACCGCCTCCTTTAGGCAATTATTGTGCCTGCGTTCATCCTGAGATAATCGGTTCTGGGCGATCATTCCCGGGGCCCAGTCAGATCGCGGAAATTTCCCTCATAAGTCGGCGCAATAATATCATGTCATGGCAATGATGGTCCGTGAATATATAAAGACAGTATTATCGCTCAAATCTAAGTGTTGTGTATATGTCTTTGGTCATCATCTCGTACTCTATTGCGTCGTCCAGAATTGTGCCTGCGCACCACGATTCTCAACCCCACTGAGGAGGTTAAAATCATGGGAATGCTGACTCCAGACGCAAGACCCGTCAGGTTTGGAGATTTACCTCTGGGAAAGTTTGTCCGCCGCCTGACTATATTGTCCGCTATGGGACTATTTCTTGACGGTTATGACCTGACAATTATTTCGGTAGCCTTGTTGTTCATCAAGCCGCAGTTTCATCCAGCTCCTTACCTTGTGGGTTTAGTTGGAGCCGCCGCGTTAGGGGGCATGTTTGTCGGCTCACTGGTTTTAGGCAATCTCAGTGACCGCTACGGCCGTCGGACGATGTATGTTTTTGACTTGCTGTTCTTTGTGGTTTTCGCAATTCTTTCCGCACTATCCCAAAACATGGTCGAGCTAATTATCTTCCGATTCTTTCTCGGTATTGGGATTGGAGCCGATTATCCCATTTCCTCGGCATTGACAGCCGAATTCGCTCCTACCAAACGGCGGGGTATGCTGTTGGTGACTACAATCGCGTTTTGGCAGGTAGGGGCTGTCGTAGCCTATGGAGCGAGTCTCTTAATGCTGCACATTGGGCCGGAGGCGTGGCGCTGGATGCTGGCTTCTGGAGCGATCCCAGCATTGATTGTCATGTGGCTGCGCAGAACTATCCCGGAATCTCCGCGCTGGCTGACAGCCACGGGACGGCCGGCGGAAGGAATGAAGATCGCACAGGAGGTCGCGACCGCACAAGGCGCACTGCTCAAAGAAGACATCCCGGACACTCCAACTCCAACGTCCAAGGTTGCGTCATTTCGGCGATTGATGAAGCAATAGCAAAATTGCTGAAAGCTCTCTGAAAAGAAAATCATAGGGCAATACCCATACTCGCGCGCCTAATGCAAATGGAAATTTGCGACTGCATGCCGAGAAATGCATAGAGGTGTTGCAACCCTGCGCGGCGAGGAAATGCTCCTTACGTCTCCACTGGTTACAGCGAAACGGTGCATGGGCATCATGATAAATCCCTATGGCTCCGGAAAAAGTGACAGGTGAGGATAAATATAAGAGGACGCCGTACCTACTGAAAGCCAGTCATGGTCCCGTGCATCAGACGGGTGGTTAGAGGCTGCTACGTGCCATGGGGTAAAGATAGCAAGTCGCCGCATTATTCTCACGAGCAAGGATTCTCCAAGTGGAGAAGCGGCTTTTGGATCAGTGCCAATCGAATTCCGGTTGGTTATGAGCTTCATACGCAGCACCGTCCACGTACCCGGTCTGTCCTAATCGCACTCAACGCGTCTTGTTCGACCGCCCTAAAAATCCATGCACGCCGTATTGCCCT
>JAKAAS010000114.1 GCA_021802225.1 Bacillota bacterium | reverse complement strand
CCACGTCTCGTTCCACACTAACATTAGTGATCCCCCCCGGGGGTGGGGTGGGGGGTGGAGGAGGGATATCATGAATCCAGAATTAAAAAAAGATGCCGCGCTGCGACTTAAGGTCGCAGCGGGCCATTTGGACAGCATTCGGCGCATGGTCGATCAGGACATTTATTGCGTCAATATCATGAAGCAAGTATCCGCAGTGCAAGCTAGTCTGGAACAAGTACAACGCATTTTACTGCGCAATCATCTGCTCACGTGCGTGGCGGACGCTATGCACGACGGCATGGGAACCCCCATCGTCGATGAGTTAATTGGCGCGATGAAATACATGCCCTTTTCAGCGGGAGAGGCCCTAGCCCCCAACCATGCTTTGGGACCTTTAGTGGAGCATCCTTTGTGCCACTGTCATGGGCACGAGACACCAGAGACGATACAAAAAATTATCGAAGAGGGTGAAAAAAATGGCAACCAATCCGATTGACACCGACCATTCAAATCAATCGATAAATTTGGATCTTGGCGGCATGACCTGTGCGACCTGTGTTAACAGCATTGAAAAGGCCCTGCACCAACTTGACGGTGTGGATGCCCATGTTAACTTGGCATTGGAACGGGCCAATATTACATTTGACCCCAGTCTTGTGACCATGCCGCGCTTGGTCGAAACGATTACCGAGTTAGGCTATAGCGTCCGGAAGGATCATGTGTCATGGGTCATGGTCGGCATGGACGAAGAACCTCTGCGGAAGCGGGCTGAGGAAGCGGTGGAGTCGGTGCCGGGTGTGGACAATGTCCAGATTAATGTGGTGACCGGAGTGCTGTCCCTCGACATTCTACGCGGCGTAGGCGACGCGAGTCAAGTTGCCGCGGCCTTGCAATCCGCTGGCTTCTCGGTCAAACAGGAGACGGGCACGGCAACCGATCCTCGTTCGCATGAAATGAAGGTGGCCCAGCACCGATTAATGTGGTCCATTTTGTTCACCATTCCGATCTGGATCGGAATGGCGCACGAGCTGTTTCATTCCGGTCCGGCATGGTTGGACAGTGGCGTCATTTTGGCAGCGTTTGCCACGGTTGTAGAATGGGGCCCCGGGTGGGGGTTCATTCGCCGCGCCTGGATGAACTTGCGGCATAAGAATGCCAATATGGATGTTTTAGTGGCGTTGGGAACCTTGGCCGCCTGGGGATTGTCGATGTATGATTTGACCGTTCATGGCCCGTTGTATTTTGATTCCTCGGCGACGGTCATTACGCTAGTGCTGATAGGAAAATATCTCGAAGCCGTGGCCAAAGGGCGGACAAGTCAAGCTATTGAAGAACTGCTGGCATTGCGGCCGCGAGAAACCCGACGCAAAACGGTGCAAGGCGACTGGGACGTGGTCGCCGTGGATGCCATTGACCAGGGCGACGTGCTACAAGTATTAGCTGGCGAGCGTTACCCGGTTGATGGCACGGTCGTCGCCGGACAGGGCACTGCCGATGAATCCATGTTGACGGGAGAACCCCTGCCGCAAGATAAAGGGGCTGGAGACGCGGTCACCGCCGGAACATTAAATGGCGCATCCACGTTGGAGATTCGAGCTGACCGGGTAGGCCGTGATACAACCCTAGCGCAGATCGTCAAAACAGTTGAAGAAGCGCAGGCGACCAAGGCTCCCGTACAACGCTTCGCAGACACTATCGCCAACGTGTTTGTCCCCATCGTCATCGCCATTGCTATTGTTACCTTTATAGTCTGGGGAACGCTTACGGGGCACTGGCGTCTGGCCGCCTTGGACGGGGTGGCCGTCTTGGTGGTGGCTTGCCCGTGTGCCTTAGGGTTGGCCACGCCGACTGCGGTCATGGTGGGGTCCGGCATCGGCGCCAAACGCGGCATTCTCTACCGCAGCGGCGCAGCGTTGGAAACTGCTAGCGCAATCAATCTTGTCGCTTTCGACAAAACGGGCACGTTAACCCGGGGGAAACCCATGTTGCAGGCGGCCATACCGTATGGCCCTTATTCCCCGGAAACCGTCCTGGGATTGGCAGCAGCTATAGAGCAAGAATCCACCCATCCCTTGGCGCAGGCCGTGGTGCGAGGAGCAAAATTGCACGATGCGGTCCAGTTAGCCGCAGACGATGTCTATACTGAACCCGGAATGGGCATGGTCGGATACATCGAGGGGCAAGAAGTTGTCGTGGGCAGCACACGATTGTTGGCTCAATACAATATTTCGGTTCCAGCAGTCCTACCGGTAGAGGTCACGGCGTGGCAGGAAAAGGGAGCCAGTGTTGTCTGGGTCGGACAGGCCCAGCAGCTGGCCGGAGTCATTATCGTTTCCGACAGCATACGCGACGATGCGCCCGCGACGATTGCGGCACTGCATGCCCGCGGCATTAAAGTGGCAATGCTAACAGGCGATCAAGAACGCGCCGCCCAAGCCATTGGACAGACATTAAACATCGATCGTGTTTACGGCGGACTTTTGCCCGGTGATAAAGCCAAGATCGTGGACAAGCTCCAAGCCGAAGGATTTCGCGTCCTGATGGTTGGCGACGGCATTAATGACGCGCCGGCCCTGGCGACGGCGGACTTGGGACTGGCTGTCGGGTCTGGAACGGATGTGGCCCTGGAGACAGCAGATGTGGCCCTGATGGCTCCTGAAATCTTCGGGGTCGTGCGAGTCTTGGCACTAGGACGCAAGACTCTCGGCAAAATTCACCTAAACCTCTTTTGGTCCTTGATTTATAATGCGATGATGATTCCCTTGGCGGCCTTCGGTGTCATTTCTCCCGTGCTGGCCGGTGCGGCGATGGCCATGAGTTCTGTGTCAGTGGTGTCCAACTTCTTGCTATTGAAAACAGTTCGACTTCCCGCCACACCGGAAGGAGGTGAGAGCTAAATGGCCACAGCGGTCGATGTCGTATGCCAGATGACGGTTGATATCGAGGAAGACACAGTCCATGCAGATTATGAAGGCACACGCTATTACTTTTGTTGCTCTGGATGTGCCAAGACGTTTGCGAACAATCCGGCGCAATATGTGAACCAGGACAAGATATAGGCCCCTGTATGGTTTGCCGGGTATGTTGTTCTCAACATACCCGGACTTTCTCAAAATGAGCCAGCCACTGAAGCCGTTTACTGTGAAAAATTTATCCCCTCCGGAGGACTAATGTCCACGATTAACCGAAAACCGATGCCCGCTTGCACAATATCGCTGGGATAAAGGTCCGTTAAACGGTTAGAGAAATAGGAGGAAAAAACATGTGGGATGCCATTTTATTATGGTGGGTGCTCTCTTTGCTGTCGGTGATTTTTATGATTGTCGACTGGTCTCATGCTCCCATAGACTTTACCATGCACCTGGCCTTTTTGCTAGTCACCCTGTTTATGGGCCCCTTGGGTATTGTGTTGTATATTTTGACCGTACGAGAACCCTTGCCGGGAACCCATCCGCAATATATTGCGGCGATGTGGAAACAGGCTGTCGGTTCCACCCTTCACTGTGTCGCGGGGGATAGTGTCGGCATCATCGGGGCTGCCGTGATCATCTATTATCTGGGGAGCGTCCCTCTTCCTATGATTATCAATCTCTTCAGTGAATACGTCGCAGGATTCTTGGTAGGCTGGCTCATTTTCCAATCCCTTTTCATGAAGGATATGGTGGGCGGCAGTTATGTCACCGCACTTCGCAAGATGTTCCTGCCCGAATGGCTCTCGATGAATGGCGTTATGGCAGGAATGATTGCCGTCATGGTGCCATGGATCCGCTTTCGGCCTGCGGCAGCTTTGCCCAGCCACCCTGAATTTTGGTTTATGATGTCTATCGCTCTTATCGCAGGAGCTGTCGTAGCATACCCCTTGAATTGGTGGCTGGTGGCCGCTAAGTTAAAGCATGGGTTGATGAGCACGGAACCACCAGCCACACCGGCGGAACATTCTCATGCCGCTGCAGATCACGCGGCCCATGACCCCACCTTTCACTCTAGCCCTCTCACTCCAAGGCACACGGAGGGCGTGACCAAAAAACTCGCTCCCATTGTGATATGGAGTGTTGGACTGCTGGCAGCGTCTCTCGGGCTGACATTGCTTTAATAGAGCCCTGCTGGCAGAACCCTTTCAAGCTGTGCTCACGCATTTTGGCAACCTAATTCATGGGGCATCGTGTAGTGTACAGGGACACCACTAGCGAACACGTCTCGGACCCTCGGTCCGGCCGAATGCCGGCTTTAGGCCGTCAGAGAACTTGCCGCACGTCATGACTGCCGGAAAACCAACACCCTCTGCGAACCATCCACGGTTCAAGGGCATTGCTCGCTTCGACACGGACACCCAGTGAACCCTTATCGCGGATAGCCTTCCCATGGAACAAACGGCGGCTACGGCTCCCCTACTGCCTTAGCATCCGTGTTGCCCAGCAGGTGATCGGGCCCGCTCCATGGAACCCCGGCAGTACCGTACGGCCTTCCGAAAAAACCCGCATAAAAGAGGATGTTCACCGCGATATATTGGAGGTCGACCAGCGGCATCCCCGAACTCTAGGCGACGGTGCGCAGCGGGATAAACGGTTGGATCGCGGAGAGTGCCCGCCAGCTGAAGAACCCCAAAGCCACCAGTCCGGCCAGTCCTACGACGAGGCTCTCTTGGGCATGCACCGACGGCCAAACCAGCAAGATCCCCATGACGCGACGGCGAACAGGAGGATGCCGAGGACATCCACCGCCATCAGGACCTGACGCCATGCCGGGCGCCCTCGCGTGCACGTCATATTCCTGGCACAGTTCGTTATCGATTTTTCTTCCTTCAACAAGGGCCAACACGACCTCGGCTTTCACGGCAGACTCAAAGTGGTTTCGCATAGCCATAGTGTATCTTATCGAGACCCCTTTCAGTAGTCCTGTTTCTGGGGTCCACTATAAAGCCTCCGGCGATGATCGGGATATTCACGACGAAGATCGCGGGCCAATTCCAGAAATGAATCACGAGGCCCCCACGGCGGCACCGCCAGACCGGCTGTGCCTGCGCGCCATTCCCGATGCCGAGCAGCTCTTTGCCGCCGCCCAGCCGGACTGCGTCGCCCCGGTCCCGGACCCCGCGCCCCCGGTCACGGGCCGCTGGATTCCGGCTCCCGCCCTCTGGCACGCGCAGAGTGATCCCGCCAGTGCCTGGCGCCCGCTCTGGCAGGCACTCAGCCACGGTATGCAGACCAAACGCTGTGACCCGACCATTCTGGCCACATGGGCCGACCGGATGGCCACGGTCTTTCCCACGCAGACGCGGGCCGATCACGCGGCGTATCTGGAAGCCGTGTGCGCCTGGCCCGGGGTGGATCTGCCGGACCGGACCTTTTGGCTTAGCGTCTGTGCCGCCTGGGGCCACTCGGATGAGGCATGGAGTGCTGTGGTCTGGCAGCTGCGCGATGCGGACACGGAGGAGACGGGCTCTGCAGACGCGGACGAGACGCCAGCGGGCGATACGGAGGCCCCCTGATGAGGAGGCCGGAGCTGACGGTCTCGGTCTGCCTGCGGGCCGACGACGCCGAGGAATTGTGGCACTACTGCGAGAGCCAACTGGACGACTCCACGGGTCCGAGCCGCTGGGTCCGGTGGCGCATTGCCCAGGCCTCCCTGGCGGCGATTCAGCCGCAGCCAGGAGCGTGTCGTGGAATGGTGGACCGGCATGCGGATTGAGCCGGACGCTCACCGCTTTCGGTGGTATACCATTGCCCTCCAGCCGACCTTATGGCCAACATGGGAAGGCTGGACCATGTGGGGCCGGCTCGGTCTGCACGTTCGGGGCCGGCAGCTTCTGTTCGAAGGAACCCGCGAGGACGCACTGCACGCCGTGTCCCGCCGGCGGCAGCGCAAAGAACAACGTGGTTATCAGACCATGTGAGCGGTCACAACAGGTCGGTTCCCGTGGTCTAGCCACAGTGTGATGACTATGCTGTCGTCCCGTGGATGGATGTTCCTAGCCGGCCGGGGGGGCGCTCTCGTCTGGACCAGTCAATGCGGTGAGGAGATCCGTTCGCGAACCGCCTCCGGCGCGACCTAAGAGCCGCTCGAACAAATCCCAGGCTAAACGGCGGCGGAAGGCGCAGCGCCGGTAAGGCACGCCGGATATCCCCACACGGCCTCCCTGTCAGGCGTAATCGTTACCCACAATGGCCTTTGTAGTTGTTGATGACATTTATTAACCGCTACGATGCGATGAAGATATTGTGCGCTCGCCTGTTCTTTTATCACAGCAGGAGTGCCGGTCAGATAATTTTGGGCAGAGGTCTTAGCCGTTGGGTTAACCCGACG
>JAKAAS010000113.1 GCA_021802225.1 Bacillota bacterium | reverse complement strand
CCACGGCGGGTGTC
Source organism: Bacillota bacterium (assembly GCA_021802225.1). Next base: position 6,288 of record JAKAAS010000113.1, on the reverse strand, counting down.
ATTTGCGCGCAGGATTTGAAGTGCGGGATGTTCACCATTCTCACTACGGAAGAATGTGTCCGATTGAGACCCCGGAAGGACCCAACATTGGACTGATTGGATCGTTGTCGACTTTTGCGCGAATTAATCCCTATGGATTTATTGAAACACCATATCGGAGGGTCGATAAAGAACGTGGCGTGGTCACCGATGAAATTGCCTATCTCACCGCCGATGAAGAAGATGACATCGTTATTGCACAGGCCAACGAACCTTTGAGTGAAGACGGGCATTTTCTGGCTAGTCGTGTGACCGTACGTTCGCGACACGAAATCGGAGAAGAAAGTCCCGACCGTGTCGACTATATGGACGTGTCTCCAAAACAAGTGGTGTCGATTGCGACGGCCTTAATTCCTTTTCTCGAGCATGATGATGCGAACAGAGCTTTAATGGGCGCCAACATGCAGCGCCAGGCCGTTCCGCTTTTGGTTACGGACTCGCCGATTGTGGGAACGGGGATGGAGGCTAAGGCAGCACGGGATTCGGGTGTTGCGAGCATTAGTGAAAAAGACGGCATTGTGGACCGGGTTCAGGCCGATAAGATTGTGATTCGCAATGATGATCACACCGTGTCGACCTATAATCTGTTGAAGTTTACCCGTTCAAACCAGGGCACGTGTATTAACCAAAAACCTATCGTGCATAAGGGAGAAAGGGTTGCAGCGGGACAGATTATTGCCGACGGGCCATCCACTGATCATGGCGAACTGGCATTGGGGCGCAATGTTCTGGTCGCTTTTATGCCATGGGAAGGATACAACTACGAGGATGCCATTTTGCTGAGCGAAAAACTCGTAAAGGAAGATGTGTTCACCTCGATCCACATTGAAGAGTATGAGTGTGACGCTCGGGACACGAAACTCGGCCCTGAAGAAATTACCCGGGATATCCCCAACGTAGGGGAGGAAGTGCTTAAGGATCTGGATGACAGGGGAATTATCCGCATTGGTGCGGAAGTACGTCCTGGGGATGTCCTTGTCGGTAAAGTTACGCCTAAGGGTGAAACCGAGCTGACAGCAGAAGAGCGGCTTCTCAGGGCTATTTTTGGAGAGAAGGCGCGCGAGGTTCGCGACACATCATTACGGGTACCCCATGGCGAATCCGGTATTGTCGTGGATGTCAAGGTTTTTACACGGGACCAAGGTGATGAATTGTCTCCTGGCGTTAACGAGTTGGTACAGGTTTACATCGCTCAAAAGAGAAAGATATCTGAAGGCGACAAAATGGCTGGCCGTCACGGAAACAAAGGGGTCATTTCCCGCATCCTGCCGGAAGAAGATATGCCTTTTCTTCCTGATGGCACACCGGTGGAAATTGTCTTGAATCCTTTGGGAGTTCCTAGTCGGATGAATATTGGCCAGGTGCTGGAAACTCACTTGGGATGGGCTGCAAAGGCTCTTGGTATGAAAGTGGCGACCCCGGTATTCGATGGCGTTAAAGAGGAAGATTTGCAACGCTTGTTTCGGGAGGCCCACTTGCCCGCATCCGGCAAGACTGTGATGTATGACGGAAGAACAGGGGAGCCTTTTGACAACGAAATTACGGTCGGGATTGTCTATATGTTGAAATTGGCTCACCTGGTTGATGACAAGATCCATGCACGGTCTACCGGTCCCTATTCGCTCGTCACGCAGCAACCTTTAGGCGGCAAAGCGCAATTTGGCGGACAGCGGTTTGGAGAAATGGAGGTTTGGGCTTTGGAGGCTTATGGAGCAGCCTATACCTTGCAGGAACTCCTGACAGTGAAGTCCGATGATGTTGTCGGCCGTGTTAAGACTTATGAAGCGATTGTCAAAGGAGAAAATGTTCCGGAGCCGGGAGTACCTGAGTCGTTCAAGGTATTAATCAAAGAACTGCAATCCTTGGGACTGGACGTCAAGATTTTGAACGAACTGGACGAAGAAATTGAGATTCGTGAACTTGACGATGAGCCCGTCAGTGAAGCGAAGACTTTTGATCTGCTTCCAGAGGGAATTGACGAAACAGAGGGTCAAGAGCTTCATCGGTTAATGGAGGATGCCGAAGGAGGCGCGCGAAAGGAATTTGAACCGGGCAGCGGCATGAATTTCGACAAGGAAGCGGAAAATGCGTACGCCATTCTTCGTCGTGGCTCGGAAGATACGTCTTTTGATGAGCCTCTCGACGACGAGACTGAGGATGAGGATTCAGACGATTTGGATGACGGCGATGACGGCGAGGACTACTAATCCGGGAGGGATCCAATTCGATGCTAGACGTTACCCATTTTGATTCCATGCGGATTGCTCTGGCGTCTCCGGAACAAATCCGGGAATGGTCCAAGGGTGAAGTGAAGAAACCGGAAACAATCAATTACCGGACGTTAAAGCCGGAGCGCGAAGGTCTTTTCTGTGAAAAGATCTTTGGACCGACCAAGGATTGGGAGTGTCACTGCGGAAAATACAAACGGGTCCGTTATAAAGGTGTTGTTTGTGACCGGTGTGGTGTTGAGGTAACACGCTCCAAAGTGAGGCGTGAACGCATGGGCCATATTGAACTGGCTGCGCCGGTATCCCATATATGGTATTTTAAAGGGATCCCTTCGCGAATGGGACTGATTCTTGACATGTCTCCCAGATCGTTGGAAAAGGTTCTCTACTTTGCGGCTTATGTGGTCATTGAGCCGGGGACGACCCCTCTTATGAAGAAACAGTTGTTGGTCGAATCTGAGTACCGTGAGTATCGGGAGAAGTACGGCGGTCATTTCCGGGCGGGAATGGGGGCCGAGGCTATCAAGGACTTGCTGTTGGAACTGGACCTGGAGGAATTGGCACAAGAATTGCGCGGGGAATTGAACAGCTCCTCGGGACAGCGCCGGGTACGGGCAATCCGTCGGCTCGAAGTCGTCGAAGCATTTAGGCAATCCGGAAATCGTCCGGAATGGATGATTTTAGACGTAATTCCCGTGATTCCTCCGGATTTACGGCCCATGGTACAGCTGGACGGCGGACGGTTTGCGACGTCGGACCTCAACGATCTCTACCGGCGCGTCATCAACCGCAACAATCGGCTGAAGAGGCTTTTGGATCTAGGGGCTCCGGATATTATTGTCCGTAATGAGAAGCGGATGTTACAGGAAGCGGTTGATGCCCTGATTGACAACGGGCGCAGGGGACGACCTGTAACGGGACCCGGGAACAGGCCCTTAAAGTCGCTTTCGGACATGCTGAAAGGAAAACAAGGCCGTTTTCGTCAGAATCTGTTAGGTAAACGTGTCGATTACTCGGGCCGGTCTGTTATTGTCGTAGGCCCTAAACTGAAGATGCACCAGTGCGGATTGCCCAAAGAGATGGCTCTCGAACTCTTTAAGCCGTTTGTTATGAAGAAACTGGTGAATGAGGGTTATGCGCATAATATTAAATCGGCAAAGCGCATGGTGGAACGTGTTCGTCCGGAGGTCTGGGATGTTCTGGAAGACGTCATCAAAGAGCATCCGGTACTCTTGAACCGCGCACCGACGTTGCACCGTTTGGGTATTCAGGCTTTCGAGCCGGTTTTAGTCGAAGGACGCGCCATTCAAATCCATCCTCTCGTTTGTACTGCATACAATGCGGACTTCGACGGGGACCAAATGGCTGTGCACGTGCCTTTGTCTGCCGAAGCTCAATCCGAAGCCAGGGTTCTTATGTTGTCGACTCAGAACATCCTTAATCCTAAAGACGGCCAACCTGTGGTCACGCCAACCCAGGACATGGTATTGGGGTCGTATTATCTCACGATGGAAAAAGAAAATGCCCAAGGAGAAGGGATGGTTCTGGCCGATCTCCAAGAAGGGGAGATGGCCTACGCACAGGGGGTTCTTGATCTGCACGCCCGGATCACCATGCGTTATGACGGACAACGCCGAACTTCAACTTTAGGACGGTTTTTGTACAATGATGCGCTGCCCGCGGAACTGCGGTTTATTGACCAAACTATTGGCCGAAAGCAGTTGGCCGTTATCGTTGCGGATATGTTCCGGATGCACGGTAATGACGTCACGGCGCAGACTCTTGACCGAATTAAAGCCCTAGGGTTTCAGTATGCGACCAAAGCCGGAGTGACGATTTCCGTTTCCGATATTGTGATTCCGGAGGCTAAGAAGCAAATACTCGAAGAAGCCGAACAAGACGTGCTGCAAGTCACCCGGCAGTACCGCCGCGGTTTAATTACAGCCGATGAGCGCTATGAGCGGGTTATAGGCATCTGGACCCGGGCCAAAGAGCGCGTTACCCAGGCGCTGATGGAGACGCTGGACCGCAACAATTCGGTTTATATGATGGCTACCTCAGGAGCCCGGGGAAACGTTCAGCAAATCTCACAGCTCGCTGGGATGAGAGGATTAATGGCAGATCCTTCTGGACGGATTATCGAGTTGCCTATCCGGGCTAATTTCCGGGAAGGGTTAACCGTTTTGGAGTACTTCACGTCTACACATGGTGCCCGAAAAGGATTGGCAGACACCGCTTTGCGGACTGCGGACTCTGGTTACTTAACGAGACGCCTCGTAGATGTCGCCCAGGACGTTATTGTCAGGGAAGTGGATTGCGGCACTACTCAGGGAACAGTGGTGCGGGAAATCCGGGACGGCGGACAAGTTATCGAAAACTTTTATGAGCGGCTGGTTGGGCGGATAGTGCCCGAAGATGTGCATCATCCTAAAACGGGAGAGATTATTGCTCACAGTAACGAACTGCTCGTCGAAGATACGGCACAGGCCATTATTGATGCGGGAATTACAGAATTGCGTGTTCGATCAGTGCTAACCTGTCAGTCACGTTTCGGGGTTTGTGTGGCTTGTTATGGACGGAATTTGGCTAAAGGCGGCATTGTCGAGGTTGGAGAAGCTGTGGGAATTATTGCAGCGCAAAGTATCGGGGAACCCGGAACCCAGCTAACAATGCGGACCTTCCACATGGGGGGAGTGGCTGGAGACGACATTACCCAGGGCCTTCCCCGAGTCGAGGAGCTTTTTGAAGCACGAAAGCCGAAAGGCCAGGCGATTATCGCAGAGGTTTCGGGAACTGTGCGTATGGGGGAGAATAAAGGGCGTCGGGAAATAACCGTGGTCAATGACGATGAACACGAGTCCCAATCTTATATTGTGCCCTTTGGTTCACGTATCCGGGTTCACGAGGGCGATCAAGTCCAGATCGGTGAAGAACTGACCGAAGGATCGGTAAACCCTCACGACTTATTACGGATTATGGGTCTGACCGGCGTCCAAAATTACCTGTTACAGGAAGTGCAGCGTGTTTACCGTGTCCAAGGGGTTGATATTAACGACAAGCATATCGAAGTGATGGTCCGCCAAATGATGCGCAAGGTGAAGGTTGAAGAGGCGGGAGACACCTCGCTTTTGCCGGGGGCATTGGTTGATCGTTTTGACTTCGAGGATCAAAATGCGGATGTCTTGATGCGGGGCGGCACACCGGCCGTGGCCAAACCCGTAGTCTTAGGCATCACAAAGGCATCGTTGGCGACGGATTCCTTCCTGTCGGCGGCATCCTTCCAGGAAACGACGCGTGTCTTAACCGAAGCGTCCATCAAGGCCAAGAGAGATCCTCTTCTCGGCCTCAAGGAGAATGTGATTATTGGAAAACTGGTTCCAGCAGGGACTGGCATGTCCCGCTACCGGAATGTCATTATTCACGGGGCCGAAGAACCATCCGACAAGTCGATTGAGAACGAGTTGATTAAATAGGGCTTTGAAGGGGGCGTGTCAATTGACACGCCCCCTTGCCGGTGATAAAATACCCAAGTGTGTCTAAGCCTGTAAGGGCCGGGAGGACAGACCAATGGATACTGAGGGATTAAAAAATCGACGTCGGCGTGTTGTGGGTGTGCGGGAAACCTTGAAACGGATAGCTCATGGAACGGCAATAGGCGTTTTTGTAGCTAAGGACGCAGACCCCCGGGTTGTCGAGGATGTCGTCTCCCAGAGCAAGGACCGCGGCGTGCCGCTGGAATATGTGGATTCGATGGACGAACTGGGTCGGCTGTGCGGAATAGAAGTCGGTGCTGCGTGTGCTGCGCTTCTGCCCGAGAACCGCCTGGTTACGTGAAAGGAGGTGGGAATTAATGCCGACAATCAATCAGCTGGTTCGCCACGGACGGAAAAAGGCCAGCAAGAAGTCAGCAGCTCCGGCGCTAAGAGGCAATCCTCAAAAGCGTGGAGTTTGTATTAGCGTAAAGACGGTGACGCCGAAAAAACCCAACTCAGCACTGAGGAAGGTCGCACGAGTACGTTTA
>JAKAAS010000112.1 GCA_021802225.1 Bacillota bacterium | reverse complement strand
GATGCGCAGGGCCAGCATTTTCATCAGCCAGTCATGTTGGATGTGGTCAAAGAACCCGCGGATGTCCGCCTCAAACACTTCCCGAATGGGACGGCGCATGACCGTCTGCTCCACGGCCCGGAGAGCATCGTGGGGACTGCGGCCCGGACGGAACCCGTAGGAGCTGTCTCGGAAGTCCGCTTCATAGATCGGTGTCAGCAACCGACTGACGGCCGCCTGCAAGAGGCGGTCCTCCACTTCGGGGATGCCGAGGGGCCGCTGTTTCTGCGGTTGTCCCGGTTTCGGGATATACACGCGGCGGATGGGCGGCACGCGGTACGCGTGCGCCTTCAGCCGCTCGACCAGTGTCGCGATGCGAAATCGCCGCACGCGCGCATAGGCCTCCATGGTTTCCCCCGACAGGCCCGGGGCGCCGTGCGCGTTGAGCATCTGCCACGTTTCTTCCAGAAAGTCTTCCGTCAAATGGTGCGCCAGCGCGGTAAACCGCGCGGCAGGTTGCTGCTGTGCTCGATAGGCAATGTCGTCTAGGGTGGTGGACATGGTTGGCTCCTCTCTGTGGTCGGACCATGGGTCCGCTAGACAACGGATAATCGCAACGCCCTTCCCCATGTACACGGCTTTCCCGTGCGTACTATGGCGTTTTCCGACTTCTCCCGAGGCGTTCCCGGCCCTTCAGTTGTCCCTATCGGGTGGCGGGTACGCGCGGTGCGCGGCCTCGAGAGATCTCCCACGTTCTGATCATCATCCTTTTCCTGCCATGCCCCGGTCTACGACCCCGGCAGCGTTTCCCCGGCCCTTGCCCAAACGGTCCGGTACTTGTTGCCTTCCACCAAGGGAGACGGTGTCGGCCGCTGCATCACAGTATAACGAGGCTCCATCCCTTCACCTTGCGGTTGCGGCCTGGCAGTCGCTCTGTGTACACTTCACCCGCCGCCTCGCGGAGGCGGGCGCAACACTCGATTCCGTCTGGGTGGCTAGCCCTTGGACGGGTCGGAATCGCACCGACTGGATAATGCCAACTTCGTGGCGTACCCCCCTTCTTTCTCGTCCTCAACCTCTCCAGAGGGTCGACGCTGATTGGAGCAGCCCGCTACCCTTTCACGGATCCTGCCAACAGTCCCCGCACAAAATACTTGCCAAGGAAAATGTACACGACCAGGGTGGGAATGGATGCCATTAGGGCGCTGGCCATCTGCACGTTCCACTGGATGGTCTGACTGCCGGCAATATTTACCACGGCCACCGTCACTGGCTGGTGAGGGGGAACCGTGATAGCCACGGCAAACAGAAAGTTATTCCAAATCTGCGTAAACTGCCAGATACCGGCCACCACAAATCCGGCTGCGGACAGGGGTAGGATAATTCTCCGAAAAATACCCCAATACCCGGCTCCGTCAATCTTGGCGGCTTCGATCATCTCGTCCGGAATCGCGGCGTAATAGTTGCGGAAAATCAACGTGGTGATAGGGATGCCGTACACGACATTGACGAGAATCAGCCCCGGAATTGTCCCGTACAGACCGATCGCATCCAACACCCGGAGCACAGGAATGAGCACGGCTTGATAAGGGATGAACATCCCCATGAGAATGAGAAAAAAGACGGCATTGGCCCCTTTAAACTTCCATTTGGAGAGGGAATAACCGTTAGCCGCCCCAATCAATGCTGAAAAAATTGTGGCGGGAACCGTCAGGTAGACGCTATTGAGAAAGTTGGGGCCTAGTTTTTGCCACGAGGCAGCCAGACTGGAAAAACTGAATTGCGTGGGCAAATCCCACATTTGGGCCAAGTTGATGCTGGCCCCTGATTTCAGGCTCGTCGTCACCACCAGGTAAACCGGCATCAGGTACAGGCCGGCAAAAATGATTAACACCACATACAGCAATGACCGGTTAAGTTGTCTGAGGGCCATTATGAGTTTTCCTCCCTGTTCTCGCCGCGCAAGACGGACAGCAGATAAGGCACGCTGAATGCGGCCATCAGCAGGAACAAAATGGTGGCAATCGCGGCCCCTTCTGCAAATTGGCTGCCTTGGAAGGTGGTGTCAAACATGTTCAGTGTGGGCATATCCGTTGTAAAGTCCTGACCGGGTCCTGTCATGGCGTACACCAAGCCGAAAACCTTCAGTGAAGCGGCCGTCAGAATGATCACGGCAGTCACGGTGGAGGATTTCAACTGAGGGTAGATGACTGACCAGAATAGGCGCCAAGTGCCTGCACCGTCAATGCGCGCGGCCTCTTTGATTTCATCCGGCACCGCCCGCAGCCCCGCCAGGTAGATGGCCATGGCAAAACCGGACATCTGCCATACGGCAGCAATGGCCACGGCGACTAGAGCCAGCGGTATTCCGACTTTGATCAGCCCCAGCCCAATGGACGGAATGATAATCGGGCTTAAAAACCAGGTCGGAGGGTGGCTGTCTCCCAGTGCCCGCAAAATCAGATTGATTCCCGCATTAGGCTGTGGATTGAGAACCCATGACCAAATCACCCCAGTGGCCACAAAGGAGATCGCCATGGGGAATATGAAAATGCTGCGGAAAAAACTTTCAAAGCGGATTTTCTGATCGATCAGCACGGCCAAAAACAGACCTAAGCTGAGACAGCCTAGAATGAACAGTGCGGTGAACACAATGATATTCCGCATGTCCGCCTGAAACCGGAACGTTTCGAACACTGCGACATAGTTTTTCAATCCGGCGAACGAAAAATTTGGAATGTAACTATTCCAATTGGTCAATGAGATGTAGCCGTTCCAGAAAATGAACCCGTAAACGAAGATGCCCAAGGCGATTAGCGAAGGGATGAGCACCAGGACCGGGGAAGCTTTGTCCCACGAAAACCGCCACTTGGGGCGCCGCGCCATAAGTGGCGCCCGGTCAGGCTCTTTCACCGCGTTTTTAATCAAATCCGACCCTCCTTGAGAAAGAAGGCAGCAAGTGTGAAGACTTGCTGCCGTGTGCATTACGACAAAGGACTAGACTGCGCTGCGCTTGCCACAGCGGTGACGAATTGGGAGACATTGTGGTTGCTCACCAAGATGTCCATGGCATTGTTCACAGCGGTAGTAAAGGCAGGATTCACAGCGCCTTGACCGATGACCAAAACCAGTTTGTCCTTTTTATAGGACTGCATTGCCGAACGGGAGTAGGCGTCGTAATCGGCGGGATTGGCGTCCAGGCGCGGTGAGAATGTGCCTTTCAGCGGGTTGAAAATATCTTGGCCCTTCTTGGAACCAAGGACTTTAAGGTAGTCCAATGTGGCTGTCTGGTTCTTCAAATGTGAAGGCAGTCCGAAAACGTCTGATACCACGCCAAAGGTGCCGGCGCTGCCCGGAGTCGGAGCCCATCCGAATCCCGTGCCGGGAGTGAGGTGAAGGTCCGTGGTGAAGTAGCCCTGCGCCCAGTCCCCCATCACGTTCATCGCTGCGGACCCCTGCGCGACCAGTTGGTCAGCCTGCTGCCAGTGCAGTGCGGTGTAGTCGCTATTGGTATAGGCTAGCATTTTCACAAAGGTCTTGGTAGCCTGGGTGACACCGGGAGCGCTCCAAGAGGTTTTACCCGTCAGGAGTGCATCATATTCCTGGGGGCCAACGGTGCCTAGCAGGACATCGCTCCACAGCAGGGTTGCCTCCCAGTCGCCATGGTTGGCAAGCGCCAGCGGCGTAATGTTATGCGATTTGAGGACCGCAGCATCGCTGAAAAACTGGGAGAATGTCGCAGGAGCCGTCAAGTTGTATTTTTTAAATATCGCAGGATTGTACCATAGCACATTGCCCCGCTGCATGTCGACGGGAACCGCGTAGATTTTTCCGTTAAACGTCAGAAGATTCAGTAATGATTGAGGATAGTCGTTGTACCATCCTTCTTGTTTATACAGCGAGTTCAGGGGAGCCATGTCGCCCGCCTGTACCCAGGAGTACAGCGACCCGCGTCCCGCATGCACTTGGAACGTCCCGGGCGGATTGTTGGCTTCCATGCGGCTGGCCAACACCGCCTTGGCATTGGATCCCGCCCCTCCCGCCACAGCCTCGTTGATGACTTTAATACTGGGATATTCCTTGTTGAACTGTGTGTCCAAAGCCGCCAAGGCCTTGCTGCTGGCCACTCCGGTCCACCAACTGAATATTTGCAGTTGTTTTGGCGAGTTGTTTGACTTGGCTGGAGCCGCCGCGCTCTGCGTCCCGCACCCTGCCAGCGCCAAAGTACTAGCGGCAAGCAGTGTGGCAAATCCTATCCCTACACTACGCTTCACCATTATTTATCCTCCTCAAAATTGTCTGAAGTATGGGTAAGTTCCACATGTTGACAACCGATAAAATTTACTGCGGCTATAATGTAACAAATAAACAAAGGTAGCACAACCCGTTCCGTAAATTCCTGAATTAGTCTATAACTGCAGAAAAAATCTGTTGCGCTGTGTTTTATTTCAGGATCTTAATTGGTGTGTTATATTAACTTTATTCTATCAGCGATGGAGCGATACGTGTGCGGACAAACATTGATGCCCAGACGATGCGCCAGCTTAACAAATACACGGTGTTGCAGTGGATTTATGCACACGAAAACGTGTCGCGTGCCGACATAGCCAAACTTACGGGACTGAACCGGGCGACGGTGTCTTCGCTGGTCGACGAATTGCTGTCCGAGGATTACATTGTGGAGATAGGCCATGGCAGTTCGTCGGGTGGCAGACGGCCTATTATCCTGCAATTCAACGCGAGAACCGGTTTCAGTATTGGGGTGGATGTCCAGATTTCGGCCATCAAGACCCTGTTGACAGATGCCCGCGGCCAGGTGATCGACCGCCGCTTTTCGTCTCTGCGGCCGGCTACTGATGGGGCGTTTCGTGAAATGATGCTGCAAGTCATCACCGAGCATGTTCGCGATATTTCCGCTGCATGCCCGCCCAGCGCCCATGGAGTGTTTGGGGTCGGTATCGCTTTGCCGGGGATGGTCAACTACCAGACGGGGCATGTGCACTACCTCCCTAATGTCGATGTGCAGGACTGGAATTTCACCCATGCCCTGGCCAGCCGGATTCAGTTGCCTGTGGTGATCGACAACGACGCCAACTGTGGCGCTTGGGCGGAATTTTTACGGCGCCCTGTCGAGAGTCTGGTCTTTATCAATGCGGGCATAGGGGTGGGGGCCGGACTCATTTTGGGCGGCCAGCTGGTTCGGGGGCACCACGGACTGGCTGGCGAGTGGGGGCATACCACTATTGCGGCTATGGGGCTGCTCTGTGCCTGCGGCAATTACGGCTGTTGGGAATTATACGCCTCGGAACGCGCACTGGCCCGCTATCTGCGTGAAGAAGGCATCGCGGGAGGTGATCCTTTTGCCCCCTCATTCATGGATGTCGCCATGCAGAACGCCCAAAGCGACCCGCGCTTTCAGCGGGCGTTTGCCCAAGTGGGATCCTATCTAGGGATCGGCATGGCTAATATTCTGAACGCGCTGAACCCCCGCTATATCATCGTGGGAGGGACAATCGCGCGGGGATCGCACTGGATTCTGCCGGAAATCGAGGCGGTGCTCCGGAAAAGGGCGATAGGGGTGAACAAGAGCGTTGAAGTGTTTGCCGCGGACCCGGATATGGTCGCCATCGGTGCGGCGGGTCTGGCTTTGTCGAGGGCCCTGCCGCTTACCCCCTTGCCCGCCCTGAGCCGTCTGAGAGTCGACCCCGAGGATGGACAGCGGCGGGCGCGCTCCCTGCATGATGCACCGACCTCACCGCTTGCGCCGTGACATTCTGACTCCCGCGGGTTCCGGGCGGGTATCCTGTTGACGCTCCTCTGGGCCGGTCTGCCCCACCCTGGACCTCACAAAACCGGCTGATCCAATGCTTGGCCGTCCCGGCCACAGATGAGCCGCTCCGACCCTCATGCGTTCTTGCCAGGCAGGACTCTCAGGGCTGCTGCGTGATGGCAGGACCGTGTGCGAAAGGAGGATTCCCTACCGATTTTGCAAAAGCAGTGTCGTTGAATAAGGTCGGGCTCGTCAAGGTTTTCCTTGGAGCTATCCGGCTGATATTGTAAACGCTAGTGGCTTTAGTATACTCACGACAGGCAGGTTTCCTGCGCCTTAGAGTCAGAATTATCAAATATAGGTATTAATGATTGATATTTCTAATCCATCCTTTCATACTAGTATCTATTAAAGAGAAGAGGAGGAATAAGCCATGACCCGTCGCCATTGTGCAAATTGCGGCCAGTGGATTAATGAACCCGAATGGACCCAAGCAGGACAAAAGACACCTGCGCCGTCTGTGTACTGGTGCAGTCCGTGCCGAATGCAGGTCCA
>JAKAAS010000111.1 GCA_021802225.1 Bacillota bacterium | reverse complement strand
CTGGCCGACGCTCACGGAACAACTGCGGTGCTGAATGCCATTGAATCGCCATATCGGGCGGAGCACTATGCCCGCGCGCTGACGGTGGCTATGGGCGGCAGTGCGGCGCTTGCATTTCCTGTTGTGACGGGGGAACAGGTTCGCCAGTATGCGGTGCACGGGAGCTTGTCACTGGCTCATTACCTCGGACGTCTTATGACAAGGCATCGCAATTTAACGACATTGATTGACGGGTTAAGGGAAAAGTTTGATGTGTCCCTGTTGGCTGAAGGAAAAATCGTGGATGTTGAGCGGCGCACCATGGCGGGATTTGCACGGGGACAAGTGACGTTGAGCGGGCCAGGCGGACCTTACACGATTTTGCTTCAAAATGAGTTCCTTGCTCTGCTGGCAAAGGACAGGGTGCTGGCGTCGGTCCCTGACCTCATCACGGTGGTTGACCATGACACAGGCCTGCCTATCAGCACGGACCAACTGCGTTACGGAATGCGGGTAGGGGTCTTGGGAATTCCCGCCCCTGAGTCCTTAAAATCCGAGAGAGCGCTGGCGTTTGTAGGACCAGCAGCCTTCGACTATCCCTTTGCTTATGACCCCCTTCCGGGTCGGTATCCTAAAGCGCCTTGGTTTGAAGATTGACAGCCATGTCGGAATGACGGGCAGGTAGGCGTGGGGAATGGTTGATATGGCATGCATCAGCAGGTATGGCGGAGATGACGTTTTGAGAGAGCAACTCTCTTGAACGATAAACGGAGGAATTGTTGATGTCCATTCGACTGGGAATTGACGTGGGGGGCACACATACCGATGCTGTGCTGATCACGGAATCCAATCAGGTTGTGGGAAAGGCGAAACGGGGAACGTCGCGGGATGTGGTTTCGGGAATTCGTTCAGCACTGCAGGCGGTACTGCAATCGAGCGGAGTGGGTGTCCGCTCCGTCGGTTATGCCATGTTGGGTACCACCCAGTGTACTAACGCAGTCGTCGAGCGAAAGGGTTTAGCTTCTGTCGCTGTGCTGCGCATTGGGGCTCCGGCGTCTTTGTCCATTCCGCCTCTAACGGAATGGCCCGCTGATTTGGTTGCGGCCTTAAATCCTGTCGTGGAAACTATTGAGGGAGGTCACGAGTTTGACGGGCGCCTCATAGCCCCGCTGGACGAAGAGGGGGTTGTCCGCTTCGCTCGTCAAGTTAAGGGGGTGCGCAGTGTTGCGGTAAGTTCCATATTCTCTCCGGTCACTGATCAGCACGAACTCCGCGCAGAGGAAATCTTGCGTCAAGAGCTGGGGCCGGACACAGCCATTTCATTGTCATCCCGAATTGGAAGCATGGGGTTGCTGGAACGCGAAAACGCCACGATTCTCAATGCGGCTTTAGTGGACGTGGCTGAACAGGCCACCATGGCTTTTCGTGAAGCGCTGCAAGATTTCGACGTGCAGGCACGCTTGTACTTCTCACAAAATGACGGAACTTTGATGGGCCTGGAGATGGCTCAACAATATCCGATCTTTACTATTGCATCAGGTCCAACCAATAGTCTCCGGGGTGCTGCCTATCTGAGCGGTCATAAGGAAGCCGTTGTCATCGACGTGGGAGGAACCACATCTGATATTGGCGTGCTGGTGAATGGATTTCCCCGCCAATCATCGATAGCTGTGTCCATCGGTGGGGTGCGGACGAATTTTCGCATGCCCGATCTGATTTCCATTGGTTTGGGCGGGGGGACTAGAATTCATGGCCCGGCCCACAATTTGTCAGTCGGTCCCGATAGCGTTGGGTACCGTCTGCCGACGCAAGCGCGGGTCTTTGGGGGACCTGATCTGACTCTAACCGATGTGGCAGTGGCGGAGGGGTTGATTGATTTGGGGGATGCGGGCCACATTCGCGGTCTGTCACTCGATATTGTGAAAGGCGGTCTTCACCGGGTACGGGAAATGCTTGAGGAATCTGTGGACCGTATGAAGACGTCATCAAAATTATTGCCGGTAATTGCTGTGGGTGGCGGCAGTTTCTTAGTGCCTCAAGATCTTTTAGGAAGCAGCGAAGTGCTGATGCCATATGATGGCGATGTCGCCAATGCCATTGGCGCAGCTATGGCGCATGTAAGCGGGGAAAGCGACCGTGTCTACAGTCTTGAGCGCATCTCCCGGAATGAAGCGTTGGAAGAGGCTAAGAAGATAGCGATTGACCAAGTGATTGCGGGTGGAGGAGAAGCGAGTCGCGTTGAGATTATTGATGTGGAGGAAATGCCGTTAGCCTATTTGCCCGGTAACGCGACACGCATCCGGGTGAAAGCGGCATCGGTTCTTGCCCAGGTCGTAGAACCTTAACAGGAGCCGGTCTCTACCCGCTCGGTCTATGGCATTTTTGCCTGACTGAAAGGCATTTTGATTTTGTAGACGCGCTATGATTTCTGACCACGGGCGCAGTGTGTGATGCTGTGTAACGAGGACTTCCAAGTTGCCACACGGCTCCGCGGGTGACAACAGAGACTAGCATCCGAGACGACGAGGCGTGGGGATGGCCCGCATAACGCCAGACCCGGTGCCGAGTTCTGTGAGACCTATGGAGGACATGCTACGCGGCACTTGCCCAAGGATGTTGTTCGCGGGTGGCGCCTCTTTGATCAGCGCGAAAATGCTGCGCAAAAGGCGCGTTGCCCTAATGGCTTTATGAATGTTGGCCGCGTGGAGAACCTAAACGGTGAGAGATTCTCCTTTCTTGCAAGTCCGGCGATCGCATCCAAATGGGGTACGATAGCGTTTTCGGCTATCTTGAGAAACTGAGTCACCACAGTAATAATTCGTAAATTGGCTGAGACGGTCTATCCCACTCACAGCCAGCCGACACCCGCAAATGGCCAAGAGACAGGTAAAAAAAGACCCCAGAGAGAGTTCTCTTCTCCGGGGTCTTTCCATACAGGACGATGCGGTCTTTAACGGAATACTGGCCTTTGGATCAGCGGTGCGCAACATAGTTCCTTGCAAAATCAAGAGGCACATCACCCCCGCCACGAGCCCTCCAACGATAAAGAGGAAAACCTCCGGCAAATGAATGGGAGACTGTCATAATAATGCCGATGACGATGGGAGCCACGAACCCGCCAATTTGACGGCCGAAATTCACAAACCCGGTAAATGTTCCGCGAAGCGCGTCAGGAATCAAGTCCATCGTGATGGCCTAGACAGGACCGGTCCTTTAAATAGGAAGAATGCGGCTACGGACAGGCCGAACACGCTGCTCCCAACCGAATGGGCGGTGTAGGCCATGTACAGAAAGATGCTGGATTTTCAGAGCCCGAGCTCATAGCCGGTTTTACCCGGCGATGAACCAGCGCGGATGATGTTGGCCATTTTCCGCTGAGGCGGCTGGGCGGACGGGGCATATGATGGTGGTCGCCGTCAGGTTGTCAGCGCCACCCCCCGTCCATACGGCGTTTGTAACCATCTTCCTCCGTAGCCGATAATAAAGCCTCTCGGGCTGTGTTCAGGCAGATTAGCCTTTATTCTCATACCGTTCGTTTCCTCTTGACACGCAGTCGCAGCCCGATGGGTGGCTGACTAGTGCTTTTCCCGGCATGCTACACTCCCCGTCGGGTTTCCCGTGCGGATAAGCCGGGTGAGGATGGGCCATTACCGTATCGAACCCACTGCCGTGCTAGGAGCAGATTTCAGACCAACCCGCGCAACGGCAACGCCGAGCGGCGTTGCTTACAGGCGTATACCTGAGTTATCTGAGGAGGTATGTATGGAAATGTACTTGTATGGCTGATGTTACCCGATATTCACCCGGTTCAAGAAGGCGATTAGCGACTGCTTGGAACATGCCGCCGACCACCATAGGTCAAACTGGATAGTCTCTTAACTCTAAAATTTCAGATGTTCAAATCCGCTCTTGATTCGTTAGAAGTGACCCGGAAAGATATAGCTGACCGAGTAGGTGTGCGCATTTGGTCGTGTGGCACACAGACGGAGGCTGACTGGCCCGACGGTATCCTCAAGGTAAGGCGCCCACAAAGAGTCTTTATGCTGCGGCGGAAGTTAAGAAAAACAGGTACAGGTTCGACAAATGACGTGAGAACTTTGAGCCCAATCGTTCCGACATCCCGTGTTGTAATTTACGCAAGGTCTTCGATTGACAAGACGGCAGCAGTCCCGGAGGTAAAGCCAATGATTGATATGTCCCCTCTCGGGACAAAAACGCCGAGAAATAACCCGTCCCTCCAAACTGTAATGAAAAATTGTATGGATCGAAAAATCCCGATCGCGATCATGACCGGGACAGCGGCTTATTAGAGATTTTTGCGGGCCAGTTTGCGGTATAGCGTGCTCCGGTGAATGCCCAGACGGCGGGATGCCTGGGTGATGTTGCCCCCGCAGTCGTTCAGCACATGCCAAATTCGCGCGTTCTCCTGCTGTTTTAAGGTTTCGGGATTGACGCGCCGAGCTGTGTGTTCCATCTCCTGCATGGAAGTCGGCAAATCCTCCACCGTGATGGCTGATTTATGAGGCCCCGAAGCCATTAGCCGTTCGGCCAGATTGCGGATTTCCCGAACATTGCCTTTCCAGGGATAATGCTCAAATAATGCCGCCACCGCCGGTGAAATAGCCGGGACACGCTCACCATTTTGCTGTGCCAGTCGGAGTAGAAAATGCTCGAGAATCTGAATGCCGTCGCCCGGCCGCTCTCGCACTGGCGGAAGGACAATGGGGACGACATTGAGGCGGTAGAACAAATCCTGGCGGAAGGTGCCGGCCGCGACCATTTCCTCTAAATGCTGGTTGGTGGCGGCGATCACGCGTACGCTGACATGGACGGCCCCTTGTCCGCCAATCCGGGTGACTTCCCCGGTATCAAGCACGCGCAGCAAATAGGGCTGCATGGACACAGGCAATTCACCGATTTCGTCCAGAAAAATGGTCCCGCCTTCCGCTGCTTCGAATTTCCCCGCCCTCCCTTCGCGCGCCGCCCCTGTGAAGGATCCCCCTTCAAAACCAAAGAGTTCGCTCCCGATAAGCTCGGCGGGGATGGCTCCGCAATTCACCGCCACAAACGGGCCGGTCGCGTGGTGGCTGGATCTGTGGATGGCTTGTGCCAACAGTTCCTTACCTGTGCCGGTCTCTCCGAGCAGAAGAACTGGAGAATCATATCGCGAGACCTTTTTGGCCTGGTCGATCATGCGGGTAAAATTGGGCGCCGTGCCCACCAAATGAGTAAAGGAGGCCAGGGCCATGGGGGTTTCCTCCTTGCTGCGCTTGCCCCGGATTCCCATGGATGCTGTTTTTCCATGGAGTGTTTGTACCGGCAGCGCCTGTATAACTGACCCTATTCGGTTCTGCTGCCGGTGGCAGTGATGCAAGACCCATTGCCAGCGTTCATGCAAACCGCTGACTTCCCATACGGTGCCGTCCTCCATTTGACGGTATCCCGGAGGGAGATGCTTCAGCTGGTTATTGGCATCGATCCACCCTTGGTCCCAAACGCCCGTCGAGCTGCGAATCACCTGTCCTCCCCGGTCTAAGGCGATGAGGGTGATATCAGGGTGGCGGGCGTATAGTTCCAAATACTTTCCAAAGATGGTGAACCTCTCCAATTCCAGTCCATCGCGCAGGCGGTCTTCGACTGCCCGGGCGATGGACTGCACGACAGCAAGGCTATGGGGGTGATGGTAATTCCGCATGCCGGTCAGGTCAATCACCCCTAAGATCTGGTGGGTGGCAGGGTCTGTAATAGGAGCGGCACTGCAGGTCCAGCCGTGCACCGGCGCGCAGTAGTGTTCCGCAGCAAATATCTGAACCGGCGCGCCCAGAACTAACGCTGTGCCAATAGCGTTGGTTCCGGCGTCTTTTTCCAGCCACCGGGAACCCGGCACGAAATTCATTTTCTCTGCCGCGCTCTGTACGGACGTGTGTCCCGCCACGGTCAGCAAGAGGCCTTGAGCGTCCGCGAACACGACGAGGTGACGGGAAGGCAGCATGGTGTCAGACAGGGAAAAAATGTAGGGGAGCAGTGTCTCATGCAGCAGGTGGCGGTTCCATAGCTCCTGCACCTCGGATTCCTTGGCGACCTTGGCGGCGGCATTAAGATGCGGGTCCATCCCCTCTTCACGGCACCTTTTCCATGAGTCCAATACAAAGGCGCGGTTTTGTGGATCCTCGTCGGCATTTATGACAAAACGTTCCCATCTCTGCTCCGTCTCGATCACCGCCTGCACAATACCGCCGTCTTGAACGTTTTTCACTAACAGCTCCTTGTTCAAGTGCTGTTCCCCCCCTTTTTCCGCCGCCCGTCACACAGTTCCGCTTTGGACAA
>JAKAAS010000110.1 GCA_021802225.1 Bacillota bacterium | reverse complement strand
ACCCTCGCGATATACGACCCCCTGACAAAAAACCTATCCTGCCTCTCCCACGCAGATAGGCTTTCACTATCCCCGCTGCGGGCTTCGGCCGGCATCCGAAGGGAACTTGGCTGATAGAGCCCTCATCCAAATGCCGCGAATAGCGGCAAACAGCGGCGAATCAACTCGCCAACCGCCCCAGAACAATTCCCGGATGGCTGGCGTCCCCTCATAAGCCCGCCACCCTGTAGCGAGCTTCTTCGCGGGGACAGCAACTCTCAAGCAGCCGCGCTGAGGCACTGTCCCCAGCGGAATTAGAAAACATGTCAACAAGGGCTGGCCGCCGGACATTTGCGGGGGAACCCGCAGCGTGCAGCCCTCACCGGACCAAAGCGGTTCAAGGCGAATAGCAAATTTTTGGAACGCTTGCGCAAGGAAAGGGGCACGGCGACCAGATGGTCTCAGGAGAGTTCTCGCGCAAATCGCTCCCCCAATTGTCCCACCGTCTCCCAAAACCAGCAGGCTAAAGGCACGACCTGCTTCCCGCCCGCAGACCCCGTAAAAAGAGCGCCATGAAGATCCCACCGCATCACCGGATACGGCTGATTCTCGCGCATTTCTTCAGCGAAGATAATTTTTCATCACGGAATCCTCCAGGCGCAACACCGGCCGTCGTCCCGCCACCGTTGTTTTCCATCGCAGCCGCATGCCCCCATCATGGAAGGTCTTCGTCAACAACGGGTGGAGGTTAAGACTCGCCCATAACCGCTGACGCCTCAATCGCACTACCCCAATTCCATCCAAGGAACGAGCCGTAACGTTCCCACTCCAAAGAGCTTGTGCCCGCCGTCAGGACACTCGCTGGCGCAATGCCTGTTCTGGCCGGCCTGGCTGCTCAGACCGGATTCCCTGGTGAATCTGGCGGAGGCAGTAATGCCCGGACCCGTATGCCACCGTCCACACAATTACCATAGCTGCCCCCGCCACAGACGCGGCCCCCGCTATCAATACTCCACTCAACAACGCCACGAGCGACATGAGACTCCCCCCTTATATAAGAGGTAACGCCGTGGATGGCCTGTGGGTTTCACGTTGAACGCCCTTTCGGAAATATTTTCCGGGTGCTGCGGCAGTGCTCCTGGTCCCAGAGCCGCTACAGTTCGTAAGGCAAGATCTCTTTCAGGTCCGCCACGGACAAAGCGGACAGTTCGGAACCGGGAGCCGGGCGGGCATCCGCAGGAACAAACCACAAGGCCCGGACAAAGGGCACCTGCCCCGCCATTGCCGCTTCACGGTCATGATCGGTGTCGCCAATCATAACGGCATCCGCAGAGTTTTCACCGCACTCTTGAAGCACCACATTAATGCCTTCTGGGGATGGTTTGGGGTGGACAATGTCCTGGGCGGTCACAATCTGGGCAAAATATCCCCGCAGGTCAAAGTGGTCCAATGTGATGGCAGTCGTGTCCCGCTCTTTATTCGTCACGATAGCCATGGTGACTTGGAGATTTTTGAGCCCATTCAGCAAGGCCATGATATCGGGAGAGACCTGCAGGCTACTCTGTCCGGCGGTGTATCTCGCCAGGTAATCCTGGAGCACCTCTTGCCACCGGTCTTTAAATTCCCGGGAGAAAATCACCGACTCGCCGGGACCGAACATTGCATGAACCGCTTCGTCCGAAAGGGTTTTCCCGGCGTATTTTTGAAACACCTCCTGAAAACAGCGGGTAATCAGCGGAACCGTGTCTATCAGCGTACCATCCAAATCAAAAATTACGACAGCCAGAGCCAATCCCTCCCACACATGCTATTTGACTAGATTCTTGACAGTAAAGCGGAGCTCGTGACTCCGCGGAAATTCCCGCGGAATCACCTCTTTCAAAATGGCCGGGGCTTCTTCATCCGGCACGCGCCACACGTTTTGGAAAAATCCCGCCTCGGTTACCTCCAGCATTCCGGCACTGCCGCGCGCCACGTGCACCCACCGGTCTTTTTTGAAGTTCAGTATCTCGAGACGCGTTCCCGGCTTCAGCCTGTGCGCCATCTGCACCGCCATCTTGACCGCGCTCCGGGCAGGCACCTTGCTCACACAACATCCCCCCGCTCCTCAGTGTAGCGATTCTCGCCACGGATAGAAATTATCTGCCAGCCTTGACCACCGGGAGCATCCATTTCACCAAACGCCCGCGAGAAGCCGCCGGCTTTAGCCGTGAAGTCTATCACTCGGCCATTTCAGAAACGCGAAGCTGTTCCCCCTTCTTTCCCCCGGGCGCTCCCAAAGCATGCCACGCCATCCCCGCCATCACCAGTCCCATGCCCGCTTGACTGGCCCAGCTTACCCTGCCCGGCAGCCCGAACAGCAGCGCCAGCACCAGGGTAAATACAATCTCCATGGACTGGGTGGCTTCCACTTTGGCGAGCATCGCCGGCCGGCCATGGGCCTGATCCGTGGCTTTGAAGAACAGTGCGGTCGCAATCACGCCGGACGAGAGCGCCACCAAGAATGTCTCCCGCCACTGCCACAGGGGCGGCATTCCGGCCGTGTGCCGCCCAATCACGGCCAAGACAGCCCAAAACGGGAGGCTGCCCAGGGTCATTCCCAAAATACGCGCAGGCGCCGAAATTTCCCCGCCAGTCAGCGCCATCATCTTGCGGTTGCCAAGAGGGTAAGCCGTGGCAGAGATGATCACCGCGAAAATACTAATCAGGAGAGCCTGATTCAGATCCACATGATTTCTCCACTGCACCAGCCCGACCCCCGCAATGATCGGGACGGACGGCCACAGATGGCGCCACGGAATCTTGTGGTGCGTGGTAAAGGGCACCAGCAGGCTGCCGATAATGATCGTCAGCTGAAATGTGCTGGCTACTGCCCATGATGGCCCGTATGCCGCGGCAAACGTCAGCGGCGCATAAAACAGGCCAAATCCCACCGTTCCCCATAAAAGCCATGGCCCGGGACTCTGGCGGAGCAGGTGCCATAATTTTCGGAACTGGCCCTGCCACACCACCCACCCCAGCAGGATTGGCACGGTGAAGAAGTACCGCAGCGAACTACTCCACAGCCAGCTTCCGCCATGAATCGCCATGGTCTGGTTCAAGACAAACGTACTGGCAAAAAATAGAGCGGCAATGACCCCAGTGGCAATCGCTTTCATTAATCCCCGTCTCCTTTGGTGCACGGTATGACGGCTACGAAATCGTTATGTGCCCTGTGCCCTGTGGTCCAAAAAACGAAATCTCCCGGAAACCCGCCTCATGAGCCAGCTGCTGGGCTTCGGCAAAATACAGCCCTACATTCTCCGGTTCGTGAGCATCGGAGGCGAAACTGACTGCCACATGAGATTGGGCCGCTAGAGACAGCAGTGTGGGGTGGGGATAAATTTCCTTCACAGGACGCCTGAGGCCTGCCGTGTTAATCTCCAAGGCTACGCCGGTATCGGCCAACACCTCCACAAACCGCTGATACAGCGGAATCAAAAATTCTTCCGGAGGCTTCTCGAAGCCGTAAATTTTGGGAAGATCCGGGTGCGTGATCGCCTGAAACAGTCCAGACGCAGCAGCCCGCATGGAGTAATCATAGTATTGGGTCCAGATCTCTTCCGGTGTCCTTTGAAAGTACTGACCTTGCATCTCGCTGACATCGAGTCCAAAATCGTCAAGAAAGTGAATGGAACCCAACACAAAATCCCAGGGATACCGTCCGAGAAATGCGCGGATGCCGTCTTCGTTTTCTGGGACAAAGTCCATTTCCAGACCGGCGGCCATGGGATAGCTTCCGCGAATGGCGTCAAGAAATGCGGTGTACCCGGCCAAAGGGTACCGGCAGCGCTGGCGAGCCCATTCGCCTGGCAGCAGCCCCGCCGCCTCCGTGAACCGGTAGGCATGCTCGACAATGCCCAGTCCAGTGACGCCGCGGCTCCTACCCACGTCTAGAAATTGCTCCAGCCATGATACAGGGTACTCGAGAGGGGTATAAGGCCCGTGCTCCATATGCACGTGATTGTCAAACCACATAGTCTGCTCTCCTTTGTTGTCTGCGTGTCATTTTTACTCATACCAGTGCGAATCATCGTATTTCGCATAAGATGCAATGAATGCGGAAAGATAGGCGGTCGCCATCGATAATCCCATAATCAGGACCCCCAGCTGCTGGTCGGCCAGGGCGGAAATGCCGAATATCCTCGGCGCATGCAGATAAAACGTGTAAAACGGCGTGCTGGTATCGATAATGTAGACCAGCGCTGGCATCATCAAGTCAAAATTAAAGAAGATATACACCAATTGGTAGCCGCGTGAGACCATAGCTAGTTCGGGCATCTGCCCGCGTTTGCGCACCACTCTCAAATGGCGGTTTTGCTTTTTCTCCACGGGCGCCATAATGGGCCACCACATAAAGATCGCAGAAAACAGCATAACATAGGACTCCAGGACATACACCCAGTCATTGCGCAGGCTGGCATCCAAAACAGCGGGATATTCAATTCCCGAAAAGATCACGTTGAAGGCAATGATCGCGAATGGCGGGTTGGTGGCGACACTTAACACACGCGACCAGAATCCTGTCTTCCACAGCGCGTTCATCATCCACTGCGGGATGCCTGCCAGCAGCAGAGGCGGCAGGACCACGCTGAGCAGGGCATACTGCACCATGTGGCCCGCAAAAAGATAGTCATCCGCCACCAGTTTCACCGGGGTGCCCATCGCCAGGTAAAAGACGGCCAGAGCCGCCATAAAATACACCTTCTGCAGAGTGGGCACATCTGGCAGATTATCCCCGAACCGCTCCCGCAGCGGCCCTCCCAACTGAAAATACACCACGGCCAGAATAATGACCAGGAGCATCACTTCCGGGTGCCACAGCGCAAAAAAATTGTAATGCTGAAACAGGTAAGCCATGACTCCACCCTCGCTCGGCCCACTGAACAGGCTGCTCTTTTTGTGTATTATACCGACTTATTCCTCTGTTAAGCGAGGTTTTTCTGGGTTCCGGCGGGCCCGGGCGGCCGTTTCAAAAGCGTAGGCCAGCCGGATCAGCCGGGACTCCTGGAAGGCGGCGCCCGTGAAGGTCATAGCCAGGGGCCGCCCCTGGCCCGTGTACCCCATGGGCACGGTGACGGACGGGTAGCCGGCGCGGGCGGCGATATCTGCGCCTTTGGCGCCTAGAAATACCAGAGCGTCCAGCTGGTAGCGTTCCAGCGTCCTGTCGATGCCCTCTTGCCGCGACCAGCGCAGGTCGTTGCGCCGGGCTTGCAGGTAACGGCGGTCAGCCAGACGCCCGCCTGTCGCTTCGGACTCAATCAGCACGGCCTGCCCGTATTTCAAGGCCTTAGTCTGATGACTGCTGTTGAACTCAATGACGGCCTGCAGCGTACGGGGCCCGGAGTCAATCCACTTGGCCAAAAAGGCATTCACAGACATTCGGAATTCGTACAGCAGCACATCATAGGTCCAGTCGTTCCCTGCCGTCTCGATATCGGCGGGATCCACCACAACCGCCCCGTGCCGGCGCATGAGGTCCAAGCTGTCATGAAACAGTTTTTGCTCCTCATCCGCCACGCCATCCCAGAAGGTAGCGCGGGGCACCCCTATCCGGGCGTGCTGCAGGCCATGGGCATTCAGATCCTGAAGATAATCCGGGTAAGCGGGGGCGCTGGCTGTCTGCGGGTCGGACGGGTCATAGCCTTGGAGGGCTGCCAGGAGGACAGCGGCGTCAGCCACTGTCGGCGCCATCGGCCCTGCCGTATCCTGGGAATAGGCTATCGGAATAATGCCGGAGCGGCTGATGAGTCCCACCGTCGGCTTGATTCCCACCAGAGAGTTTTGCGAGGAGGGGCTCAGGATGGATCCCGATGTCTCCGTGCCAATAGCCACGGGAGCCATCCCGGCCGCCACCGCTGCTCCCGACCCGGAGCTCGACCCGCCGACGTCCAATACGCCTGGCCCGTAGGGGTTAAGCACCTGGCCTCCAGCCGCGCTGTAGCCGTTGGGCATATGGTCAGCCATAAAGTTCGCCCATTCGGTCAAATTCGCCTTGCCCAGAATAATGGCCCCGGCATTGCGCAGTTTGGAGACCACAAAGGCGTCAGCTTTGGCGTATGCATCGCTCAATGCCAGAGAGCCTCCGGAGGTATGCATATCGGAAGCCACCGCAATATTGTCTTTGATTAGCACCGGCACCCCGGCCAGCAGTCCGTCACTGCGGGAGCCGCCCGTCCGGTCCCAAGCCCTAGCCTCGGCCAGCGCATGGGGATTCAGTTCCTTAATGGCATTAATCGTGGCGTTTTGAGCCGCTATGGCTTCCAAGAACGTCCACATCCACGCCTCCGCGCTCTCTCTCCCCGTGAGCCGGC
>JAKAAS010000109.1 GCA_021802225.1 Bacillota bacterium | reverse complement strand
TTTCCTGGTTGATGCGGTCGCAGACCTCCAAGGACATGTGGCCGTGCACCCGCAAAACCGTCCCGGCAAATTCTCCGAGAAGCCTTTTGGCTTTTACGGTAAAGTAGCCTTCGGCGAGATAGTCGGGAAATTCGACCAGATCCCAGTGCGCCTGCTTCCCGAGGGACCGGATCTTCTGGTACAGCGCGTACGAATACCCCCAGGCAAATTCTTTGAAGCGCGGGTCCGCCTGGACAAACTCAAATTGGTAGGGTGCTTCAACCTGCGGGGACGGTCCCTCGGCGGCCATAGTGATCACCCTCACCGTGTGCCCATCTTGTGCCAGGGCCCGAGCCCAACTCTGGACATACACGCCAATGCCACCCGAGGGATTGATGCCGGGAAATTCCCGGCTGGCTAAAAGAATGTTCATAAGGCACCGTGACCTAAATGATGCAAAACCTGTTCATAGCTCTGGTGGGTCAGGTCCGCCGTCGTCTGCCAGTCGAAAGTTCCCGCCCAGGCCAACCCCTGCTCGGCCATCTCTCTTTGCCGCACCGGGTCGCCCATAATTTGCTGGACCGCTTGCGCAATGGCGTGGGGGTCGAGGGTGTCTGCCAGCGCGGCTGCGGTCCCCGCCACTTCCGGCAGGGAACTGTTTCCCCCTGTGACGACGGGACAGCCCAAAGCCATCGCTTCCAGCACCGGCAGGCCAAACCCCTCATACAGACTGGGATAGACAAAGCAGCCGGCCCGGCGGTACAGCTCCTCAAGCCTGTCATCGCCCACCATGCCCAGCACTTCAAGATTTGGGACCTCAGGCACCAGGAATTGCGCCTGGCGCCTGGCCTCCATTCCCACAATCTTGACACCAATGCCGAGTGCCGCAAGTTCACGAGCCGCCTCCAGCATTCCGGCGGTATTCTTCCGGGGATCTAGAGCTCCTAAGGCCAGCACATAGGGATCCTTGGGCCATGTCACCTCCCCGGGGGAATATTTCGGCGCCAGAGGGGTGACAACAATCCGCTCTCGCGGCACCCCCAGCACTGCCTCGATATCGCTGGCCGCATGGCGCGACACCGTTAAGATGAGCTGGGCACGGGGAGCGGCCCGCTTTAGGGCATTCATGCGGTACAGGCGGCTCAAGTGGTGGCGCCAGGGGATCTTTCCGCCAAAGAGATGGCCCCGGCGCCATTCAATCACGTCGTGCACCGTCATCACCACGGGCACAAAGGAGAGCAGCGGGGCTATATTGGCAGTCGCGTGCACCAGTTGGTGCTGCCGGACGGCGAGAGGAAATACGCGCTGCTCCCACCAAAAGAAATTCGGCGCAGACAAAATCTCCACCGCATAGGCCGCCTGAAACTCCCGCACTACGGACGGGTCGGCGCTGCGGTCCCCATACAACCGGAGGTCATAGGACCGGGGCATATCGGCCAGGCGGCGCATCAACTGGAACACATACTCTCCGATTCCCCTCCGCGGACTTTGCAGTCCATAGCGGGCATCCACGGCAATCACACAGGAGCCCACGTCAGCCCATCCTCCAGGTATGGGGCAGCACCAGTAATCCAGGGGTGTTCCGCATCGACTGAATGTGCACCGCCAAGACCCCTGGCCACTCGTCCAGGCGCCGCCCATTTTCGTCGTACACCGCGCAGGTCACGTCGTACTCTCCCGTGGTCAGAAAGAGGTTGGCCAAATCCATGCTCAGCCGGTTCACCCCGGGCTTGAGACGCACGGGCGCATTGTCAAGCACTGTGGAGAAAGTGGCCAGTTCCAGCCCGTCAGGGCGTCTGAGAACCAGACTGACGTGCCCTAAAAATTCCTGGCTGCTGTCATTGCGCAAATCCAGCGTCACGGAGACCTGTTCCCCGGAAGAGAGTGTATCCACCCGCTGGCCGTGGCTGACTAGAAACGCTTCCTGGACCTGTATGGGGCCAATGTGGGCCGGTGCCTGCTCGGATTCCGCCGCAGGCGCGCGGCTTTGGTCCATCAGACTTTTCCGGTACGCCAGCACCACGTCGCGGGGCAGTCCGGTTTTCTGCATGACACCCTTGCTGATCCAGATGGCCTGGTCCATCAGCCGCTCAATGGACGACAGGTCATGGGAGACCAATAGGATGCTGGTGCCCTCCCTCTTCATGTGAAAAATCCGGTCCATGCACTTTTGCTGGAAAGCTTCGTCGCCCACCGCCAAGATTTCGTCCACAATCAATATTTCAGGGTCGACACTGGTGGCGACGGCAAAACCCAGACGGGCATGCATTCCAGATGAGTAATACTTGACGGGTGTATCGATGAAGGGCCGGATCTCCGCAAATTCTATGATCTCCTCCATCTTTTTCTCAATGGCCTTGCGCCCGATCCCCAAAATGGACGCGTTTAAATAGACATTCTCCCGGCCCGTGAAATCCGGATGAAATCCTGCGCCCAGCTCCACCAGTGCGGAAACCCGGCCGTGCAGCTTGACGTGTCCCTCGGTGGGACTCATAGTGCGGGTGAGAATTTTCAAAAGGGTGCTCTTGCCGGAGCCGTTGTTGCCCACAATGCCAAATGAATGGCCTGCCGGCATGTCGAGAGACACGTCGCGCAGGGCCCAGAAGGGCTCGCTGGGAGGCTTCCTGCGCCCTTTGGGGATCATCCGGGTCAAAAGCTGGCCGACACTGTCGGCCCGGTCCTTGCGCAGCAGAAACCGTTTCCAGACATGCTCCACTTCAATATGGGCCATTTACATCACCTCGGAAAACATCGGCTCAATGCGGCGGAATAAACTGATGCCGGCCATAAACACAAAGGCGGTCCATGCGACAGCTCCCCAGGCAAACTGCGGATATTGCAGGTGCCCCGTGAATATCACATCGCGCTCCATCTGCAGGATGCTGCCGATGGGATTCATCAAGAGAATGCTGCGCAGACTGGGCTTCAAATTGGTGATGGGGTACATCACCGGTGAAAAGTACATCCACACCAGCAGCAAGAGCCCCATCAGCTGATTGATGTCACGGTAGAGCACGTTCAAAGCCGCCACCAGGTAGCCGATCCCCAGCGTGAAGAACACCTGCAGGACAAGAATGAAAGGAATCCACAAGGTACTCCAGCAGATCGGGGTATGGTATAAGAGAATAAACACAATCAGGACACCCAGCGAAAACATAAAGTCGATGAAGCGGGCCAGGACGGCTGCCGTCGGCAGCACAATCCGCGGAAAATAGATTTTAGCCAGCAAAGAAGCGTTTCCCGAAACACTTCCCACCGCCGACATGATGCCGTTGGCGAAAAAGTTCCAGAAGGTAATGCCTGTCAGCATAAACACCACATAGGGAATAGGCTTGCTGGATTCATGAAAAATCACCCCAAAGACAAATCCGAAAATCCCTGCCGTCACCAGCGGATTGATAATCGCCCAGTACAGCCCGAGAATCGAATGCTTATAGCGGGTCTCCACGTCGCGCACCGCTAGATTGCGGGTCAATTCCACGCCCAGCAGCAGTTGACGCCACCGCGCCTTCCATACCGACCCCGCCTGGGGTTCCGGAGTATGGGGCGCCTGCGCCTCTTGGCCATCTACCCGTACAGAATGTGACACCTTCTTCGCTCCCTTTGCTTTCTCGCAGCCACTCAGCCGATTCGCATGCCTTCGCTAATTTTAGACATCTCACGGCTTATTGCCAACACTGCGCCGTGCATTACGGCTGGCCGACAATTTTCAGCACCTGCACCCCGCCCTGGTCGTAAATCACCCGGGCCCGGCTCTTATTGGCCGCCAGCGCGGCCACCGCCCGGTAAACGGAAGCGGGCGCCGTGTGGTCGCTGAACTGGGTATCCCACACAATTTCGGAACCTGGCGCCAAATGCGACAGGTCAAGACGGCTGAAAGGCACCTGGTTGACCGTAAAACCCAGATGGGGCAGCACATTATTCTGCGCGTACACGGGGTGCGCGAGGCTTACTGTGGCCAGCGCATGTTCAAGCGCCAGACCGTTGGCGGGCCGGACCCGCCAGGCGGAATGATAGAAGTCGGCGCTCATCACCACCAGCATCGCCAGCATCACCGCTACCCCCCCGGTGCGCACCTTGGCCGGCCAGGGAGCCTTGTGCCTCGCCGCCACATCCAGCAGCGCCAGCAGGAAAAAGGGGACCATCAGCGCGGACTTCTGGTCAAACGGCGACGTCTCGGCAGGCACGGTCGACAGCACATTCCCCGCCAGATAGACTAAAGCCAGAAGACCGTAAAAGCTGACCGGGAATTTGCGCCACCTTACCCCCACCGCCCCCAAGATGAGCACGAAAGGAGCTAGCACCCACCCCGCGTAAATGATGGCCCGGTCCCCTACCCGCTGAGTCCAGGGGATGCTGACCCAGCCCAGCTGGGCGATATTGCCGCTGTGCAGGTGAAGCCCGAGCAGCATCCATGCCAGAACTCCGAGCAGGGAAACGGCTCCCCACTGCCACCCGGTTCGCCGGAAGGTGGCAATCACCGCCACCAGCAGCATGGCGATGGCGGCCTTGCTCCCGCAGCCGGTCAGCAGCGCCATAAAAGCCAGATACCAGCCGAACCTTTGTTCCGCCATGGCTGCCAGGGCAAACAAGACCAGGGGCACGGCCAGCATGCTCATGTGGAAATCGTACAGATTGCCCGCAATCAGCAAAGGGCTCAGCAGGTACAGAGCCCCAACAAAGGATGCGGCGTCCGCAGGCACCGACCAGGCGCGGGCCAGGCGCATCAGCGGGAAATATCCGGAAGCAATGGCCAGGCTCTCCGCCAAAAACAGGAATCCGGTGCCGAGCCAGACCGCTGGGTAGGCTAGAACCACGGCAAGCCAGGCGCTGTTGGGCGCCAGCACGCCGCGGCCCGTATACAGGGAACGGGCCCACGGCCCGTAATGCACCAGAGCCGCCATCCCCTGCTGGTAGTAGCCCAGGTCAAAGCCGTGAGCCACAAACAAGCTCCAGCGCAGAATCTGCGCCGATACCACAATAGCGGCATAAGCAAAAACCCGGGTCCAAGAACCGACCCCCAGTGCCTCGCCCAATTTTTCCTTTTCCGGCCTAATCCATACATCGTCGGTCATGCTCCGCCTCTTTCATATTGCCCGGCTGGGCAAACGTCCATTATTCCCTTCCTGTGATTCTGTCACAGCCGAGCCTGCCCGGCAAGAACCCCCGCAGGGCAGCACCAGCTTTCGATATTTTTTGAGGCGTCTTGATCATTTTCGAAACCCAGCAGTTATAATGGGTTTTACCGAGTTAAATATCGGTGGATTCGCATTAAATAACTGACGACGTTAGTACAAATAACGGGCTAGTTCTTATATTTTCCACAAGATCCAACGAGATCTCTATCCCAAGGAGGGGTACCGCATGCCGCGTCCTATTGTAGCAATCAACGATGCAAAAATTGTCAACCAGCCTTCCAGTTTCAACATGTTCGAATCTGTAGGCCCCAAGGTCTGCATGGTCACCGCCAATCACTCCGGTTTCGTAGGATTTCAGAACCATGTGCAAATCGGGGTGTTCCCGATGGGCGGGCGGTACGGCGCCGCCAAGATGGACATGCACGCCGAGCTCAACCCGCTAGGCATCCGGCAGTACACCATGTGGAAGAATTGGCAGGACCACGAGGAAATGCACTACGAGCAGTTTGACAGCATTTTCCGCCTGTGCGCCAACTGCCTGGGCATGATCATTGAGGGGCCATGGGAAAATCTTTACGAAATCACCAGTGCCGATCTTCCCGACAACATGGCCATGACAGACGTCCCGTCCCGGCTGGGCGCATCCTTCATGGCCGGAGCCACCCCTGATGCAGTGTCTCTGCCCTACGGGCAGCGCGTGATTGCCGGCTCCGACCACAGCGTTATTCCCGGCCGGGAGCAAGAGTTTGAAACCGCGATGGAAGACCTGATGCAGATGTTCAAGAGAGCTCCGGGTTTTCTGGGATACATGGTCCTCAAACAAATCGGCGCCTCTGCGATCGGCAGCTTCCAGCTGAATCCCGAAGGAATTCACCAGGCGCTGCAGACGACAGGAGAATATCCTCCCCGCAACAAAGAGGGAAACTTCAAGTTGATCGAAGCCAAGGCAACCCCCGCGGAATATATTGTGCACATGGAATGGCAGGATCTCAATTCGGCCATGATGGGCATTTCACGGGTTGTCATCAACACCAAATTCCGGGCACAGCACGACCGGGTGCTGGCCACTCTCATCAAAGGTCCCTATGTCACCTTGTGGAACCCGATGATGGAAGATACCTCATGGCGCGAATACCTGCATGAATAGCTTTTATTCACGGCCTGCACGCAAAGAGCCCCATGGGGTCTTGCGTGCAGGTCCCTTCATACATCCCGCC
>JAKAAS010000108.1 GCA_021802225.1 Bacillota bacterium | reverse complement strand
CGGCCAAATCGAGCATACGGCTCTGCAAAACGCCACAGCCACATCTTCGGCTGCGCTTCATGACACATTCAAAGTTGTGCGCGGCATCTTCAAAGGCTTGGTCGACACCATTCTCGTCATCTTCATTACCATTTATCTTTTGTTGGACGCCCCGCGCATTTCAACGGCAGTCGAACGCCTCATCCCTCATCAATCCCGCCCAGCGTTTACCGCTGTGGAACAGACCGTCGTGAAAGTCGTGGGCGGCTATGTGCGCGGCCAGCTGCTGTTGTCTGTGGTGATCGGCATCGCCTTTGGAATAGGCAGCGCGCTGATCGGACTGCCTGACGCCATACTGATTGCATTTATCGCCGCATTAGGTGAATTGATTCCACTTTTGGGCCCTGTCATCGGCGCCGTGCTCCCGCTCGCTTTCGCCCTGCTGGACCACCCGGTCATCCGGGTGCCCGAAGTGCTCATTCTCTTGCTCGGAATCCACTTGCTGGAATCTGATGTCCTAGGCCCGCGCATTATGCGCGATAATGTAGGCCTGCATCCGGTGCTGTCGGTGACAGCCCTGCTCATCGGCGCCACCTGGCTCGGCATCTGGGGCGCGCTGTTTGCGGTCCCCACCGCCGGCATTATCGTGGCGGCTCTGCGTTCGGGCGCCCGGGCATGGCGCGCCTATGTAGGCGAAGCGTAATTTCCAAAAAAGCCAGCAGAGGAGACCCGCTTGCAGTTCCCCCGCTGTCCGTCAGGACTGGTCTGCGAGTGCTTGTTGAATGTCGGGCGCCAAAGCCTCCGGCACCACGTCCGGTTCATAGCGGCCAATCAAATTGCCTTTGCGGTCAAAAAGAAATTTGGTGAAATTCCACCGGATCGGTCCGGCTGGGGCCATGCTCGTCAAATACCGGTACAGCGGATGGGCTCCTGGACCGTTGACCTCGATTTTAGCCAGCACAGGAAATGTCACTTGGTAGTTCACCTGGCAAAACTCTTGGATAGCAGCATTGTCGTCCGGTTCCTGCTGGCCAAACTGGTTGCACGGGAAAGCGAGAATTTCAAGCCCTTGGCCGCTAAACTGGTCAGCAAGAGTCTGCAGTCCCTTATATTGGGGAGTATACCCGCATTGGCTGGCGGTATTGACAATCAGCAGGACCGACTTCTCATAGTTCTTTAGGTTAATGGCCGCATCATCATGAGTCTCTACAGTAAAGTCATATACCATCATTTTTGACAAGCCCCCTTTGTTCTTGTATTATACCGTCTTCCATTCATGCGCGCCGCAGCTCGATTCACTGATTTTATGCGGCTGCCCCAACAAGAGGCGGCCGCGAGGACACTGTAAATGTTCATGCGGGAGGGGCCGAGCCCAAGGGCACCGGCGCCAGGGGACCGGATTCATCCAGCCCCGCTTCCAGTGGCGGCGAGTTAAACGGGATGCGCCCCGGAATGAACTGGGTGGCCGCCCATGAGACTGCCGCGACCAATGCCAGCCAGAGAATATTGCTGCCAACCCGGTTGGGCATAGCTCCCGAAACCGCATAGCGCAGCAAGTGAATGGCCCACGTCATGGGAAGGTAGGGATGGATGTCGCCAAACAGCGCCGGGGACAGTTGGATAGGGTAAGTGCCAGCGGATCCCGCCAACTGCACGACGAGGAGAACAATCCCCAGCAACCGGCCGCCGTCTCCCAATTTTTCCGACAGCAGGCGCATGACAGCCCACCATGTGACTGCAATGCCGCCCATAATTCCCCAGAAGGCCCACAGATGCACGGGACTTAATGGCAGCAGCAGCAGAATGCCTCCGGCCAAAATAGCGCTTTGAGCCAGACCGATTCCCAGGCTCGTGACCTGTCGCAGCCCGAACCCTTTGCGAATTCCTCCCGGCACGATTACAGTCACCACTAGCGCCCCAACCCACAAAGAGAGGGCGAGAAAGTAGGGCGACAGCCCTTTTCCGTAATTGCTGGCAGGAGCCATCTGCCTGAATGTTCCGGAGACAGGCTGGACCATAAATTCCATCACCCCTGACGACCGGCTCAAGCCATGCCCCAACACCTCTGAATCTGTTCCGAGCGCCTCCAGCGGCTCTTTTAACCCAGCCACCCCGCGGTCATAACGCCCGTCTTCCGCCGCCGCTGCAGCTATACCCGCAGCGAGGGTGCCCGATCTGCCTGCCAGGGCCTGGCTGCTGTCCGCCACCTGGCTCGCGGCTCCAGCAGCTTGTTTAATCCCCGCGGCCAACTGGCTGGTTTGTTGCTCGAGAGCGGCCAAGGCTGTGCCTCCGGGGCTGCCGATTTCAGAAGGCCCGCTCGCCAGCCCCTTGTCCATCTGCGCCAGGCCAGCCTGGTCCTGCGCCACCTGCCTTTGCAGCGACGCCAGTTCAGCCGCTTGCTGAGGCGTAGGAGAGGAAATTGCCAGCAAACGGCGGATTTCTGCCACATCGCCGGAAATCTGGCCAACAGCGGCCGCCGCCTGTGCTGTCGCAGCCTGCAGAGTTTTCTGGCCTCTCTCGAGATTAGCTGCCGCCAGACCTGCGCCCTGCGCCCACTCAGACGTGTCCGCAGACAGCGTGCCAAGACTGCTCGCAAGGCTGGAAGATCCCTGGGCCAGCTCCGCCGACCCCGTGTGAATGGCTTGAGCGCCTGCCGCCGCACTCAAAGCGGCTCGGTGCAGCGCCTGGCCGTCCTGATTCAGCATCTCAGCGCCATGATAGAGTTTGTGACTTGCCAGCCCCATTGCCTGGGCACCGCTCGAAGCCCTGTGCAGGCTCTTCGCCATATCCCGGGAAGCGGCTGACCGCAGAGCCCTGTTTAATTGTTGAGTCAGCGCCACACTTTCTTTCTGCATCAGCAGGTCATTGAGATAGTTGCTGCCGGGATTTACCGTAAAGGTGATAGCCGGCGTCTGGTGTCTCAAAATCTTTTCCGTATAATCGGCAGGGATTGTAATGGCAAGGTTCGCTGTCCCGTTTTTCAACTGGCGCGCCGCTTCAGCCGTAGTGGCTTTA
This sequence comes from Bacillota bacterium, assembly GCA_021802225.1. The sequence continues at coordinate 3,362 of JAKAAS010000108.1, read as the reverse complement.
CGAATGTCCCAGCCGCGCGGCAAACGGCGAGCGACGTCCGCACCCAAGTGTTCTCCGTGAGCGCCTTTGTCCTGATTGACGATATCAATGGGGAGCCGGCTGAGATGGCCGTAGGGATTCCAATATGCGCTGAGATAAGCCCCGCTGTAAAGGAGCGGAACTATAGCAATCGCCAGTATGGACAGCCAGCCTTTCCGTGTTCCCAAGAGAAGAGAACGCATATGGCGCCTCCTAAGTTATATTTGCACTGACTAGTCAGTATAGTAACTCGGCTTCTGGGATTTTGCAACCGTCCTGGAACTTTGGCTGTTCACTGGGGGAGGCGCCATATCTCTTTAGACAAGAAAATCTCCCCGGCGAGTAAACAAAAAAGAGCTTCCTTCTCTTATCATCGTTCTCCACTCAGGCTATAATACGAGGATAGTTATACATTGACGTTAACGTTATGATTGGAGGCTGAGGTGTGTCTAGAGAGCATGGCGTTGCCTATAAGTGGATCGCCTTATCCAACACCACGCTGGGAATCCTCATGGCAGCCATTAACGGCACCAGTGTGATCATTGCCCTTCCCGCCATTTTTCGCGGCATTCATGTCAACCCGCTGGCTCCGGGCCAGACTGGCCTGCTACTGTGGGTATTAATGGGATTTAACGTTGCGACCACCATCCTGCTGGTGTCCTTTGGCCGGCTGTCCGACAGTTATGGACGCGTCCGCCTGTACAATCTAGGATTTGCGGTGTTCTCTATGGGATCTATCCTACTTTCCCTGACGTGGGGCGAAGGGGTTGCGGGAGAGTGGCAGCTCATCATTTTCCGGGTCGTGCAGGGTGTCGGCGGGGCATTCCTGTTTGCCAACAGCGCTGCCATCCTGACGGATGCGTTCCCAACCAACGAACGGGGTTTTGCCCTGGGACTCAATCAGGTGGCAGGAATCGGAGGGTCGGTGATCGGCATCGTCCTGGGCGGACTGATGGCAGCCATCAACTGGCGCTGGGTTTTCCTGATCAATGTGCCTTTTGGCCTATTTGGGACCATCTGGGCGTATATCGCCTTGAAGGAATCTGGAAGGAAGCGGGCGCCGCTCAAGCTGGACTGGCTGGGCAACATCACCTTTGCCGTGGGGTTGCTCGGAGTGCTTTTGGGGTTGACGTACAGCATCCAGCCATACGGCAGCCATGCCACGGGCTGGAAGAGTCCCTTCGTGCTCATCAGCTTGATTGGCGGAATGGTGTTGCTCGCAGCATTCGTGCTGGCCGAATTGTACATTAAAGAACCGATGTTCAACATGAATCTGTTCCGCAACCAGGCGTTCAGCGCCGGAAATATTGCGGGCTTGCTGGCAGCCGTGGCACGGGGTGGACTGCAGTTTATGCTGATTATCTGGCTGCAGGGGATCTGGCTGCCACTGCACGGCGTGTCTTTCGTTAACACCCCGCTGCAGGCAGGCATCGACACGCTGCCCCAAATGGTGGGATTTCTGATTGCCGGCCCGGTCAGCGGGCGTCTGTCCGACCGTTACGGAGCGCGCTGGTTCGGCCTGGCCGGCATGCTGGTGGCGGCATTGGGCTTCTCCCTGCTCACCACACTGCCCGCTGACTTCAATTACTGGGTATTTGCCGGGGCGATATTCCTTCTCGGAGCCGGCATGGGTCTGTTCGCCTCCCCCAACTCGGCCGCTATCATGAATAGCGTGCCGGCTCGCTACCGCGGGGCTGCCTCCGGGATGCGCTCGACTTTCATGAATGCCGGCATGATGCTCAGTATCGGGCTGTTCTTCACGATGGTCATCAGTGGCCTCAACCAGAAATTGCCCGGCGCCCTGCACCACGGATTAGCGGCATTCCACTTGCCAGCCGCCATGGTGGCCGGCATCTCGCACCTGCCGCCCATCGCCGCACTGTTTGCCGCGCTGCTGGGATATAACCCGATTCAGACGATATTGCCGGCGGCCGTGCTGCACAGTCTGCCGGCAGCCAGCAGCGCCATGCTGACGAGCCGGGAATTCTTTCCGCATCTGATTTCTGCGCCCTTCATGAGCGCATTGCGCACCGTGTTCATATTTTCGGCCGTGATCTCCGTGATCGCCGCCGTGGCATCCCTTCTGCGCGGATCTCAGTATATCTATAATGAAGAAGAGAATAGCGGGAAAGGCAGGGGCGCCGCCAGTGAATAGCAGCGGCGGTATATGGCCGTTGCTCTTTTAGGCATCTACGCCAGCCGGGAGAAACTGCGGCGGGGGAATGCCAACAAGAAGGTTATAACTGCTTATGACAAATCTACAATTATGTCTAATAGTATGGTATAATTCTTTCAGGTGGTAGAACAATGGACGAACAGTTTGTCAGTATTGGCAAAGCCGCGAAGATGCTCGGGATGAGTATCGAAGGGCTCCGGAAATGGGAACGCGAGGGACGGTTGATTCCCCTGCGCACATTGACGAATCATCGCCGCTATCGGGTGGCGGACTTGCAGACACTGATGCACGAGACGGAGCCACATCCCTCCCACGACACTCGGTGCATCCTCTATGCTCGCGTCTCCACGAAAAAACAACAAGAGGCGGGGAATTTGGACCGCCAACTCGGTCGGCTGACCGCTTATGCAGCCGAACACCAGTGGACGGTTGTCGCCGCGCTCACCGATGTCGCCAGCGGATTGAACGAACAACGCCGAGGCTTGCATCAACTGCTGGACCTGGTCCGTGAACGGAAGGCCAGCCTCGTTGTTGTCGAATATCGGGACCGATTAGCCCGGTTCGGCTGGGGCTATCTCGAAACCTTTCTGCACGCCTTCGGCGTGCGTGTGGTCGTGATGGAGACTCCGGTGAAGGACGATCAACAGGAACTCGTGGAGGACTTGATTGCCATTACCACGTCGTTCTCGGCCCGCATTTATGGCCAACGCAGAGGGAACAAGATGGGTTCGACCGTGCGTCAAGCGATGGCGACCTTAGCTCAGGAAGGAGTCCCCGAATGAAGACGACCATTTTTGGGGTCTTGCTCGATGTCACGCCCGATCAGGACACGGTGTTACGCCGTTTGATGCGCAAATATGGGTTCATGCTGCGGTTTGCCTTTCGACGCTTGGGTGAAGGCCTCCGCAACATAGGCGGTTTGGAACGTCACTGTGCCAGTGAAACGGAGTTGCCGCTGCGTTACGCCAAAGATGCGGTGCAAGAAGCGCAAGACCTCATTCGGGCCCGCCATCAAGCCATGAAAGACGGGGCGACGTTATGGACGCAACGCGTGAAAAAAACCCGAGAACGGTTGACCGCACTCCGGGCATCCCCGCATCCGAATGCCCGCCGCATTGCGGGACACGAACGTAAGCTCATGCATCAAGAAGCCCAGCGAGCGTTTTAT
>JAKAAS010000107.1 GCA_021802225.1 Bacillota bacterium | reverse complement strand
TATCAAGAAGAAGAAAAATCCCGAGCTTCTCGCCCTCTTCTGTCTGTGGCGCTGCGCCAATCTCCGGTCTTTTGCACAAGCGGCCGGGCAATGGCCAGACGGAAAGCACGAGTGCTTTGGCCTCTTGCTTTAATATCCAAAATTTGGTAGTATCGCAGAGTTGGGACGCACGGAAACGGATTGAGGCCGTGCCGCGGAATTGGTTGAGGGATCGGATTCCAGGCAGGAAAGAGAGCCATGCTTTCTCTTTCCTGCCTTTTTACAGACGCCGCTCTGGGTAAGATGGGAAGGCAGGGCCCGCGCCTACCCGCCTGCCGGCTCCCCTGCCACGGCGGGTTCCTGAAGAGGCGTCTGCGCAAGCGCCTCCATGGTCTCATTCCACTGGTTGCCGTAATACTGCATCAGATCCGGCACATGAGGGAACCGGGGGTCGGTGATAGGCTGATCCGGTTCCGGATGGCGCTGCTTCCATTCCCAGACATATGCCGCCGCCTGCGCCAGTGCGGCCTCCGGCCGGCGGGCGAGGTCGCCCGCGATACGGCACCCGGGCGGGAGATGGGCGAGAGCGGCCTGGGCTTCCTCGCGCAAGTTATCAGGACTGCTCCACCTGGCGGCGCCTGCTGCCGCGTGGGCCACCAGGTGGCTCGCCGTCAGAGGCCGCAAGGCCATGACCGCGGTCCGCCCGTCCGTGCCAGGCGCATGGGCGTCCAGCACAATCCACACATGCAAAGGCCCCGGCCGCAGTAGGTCATAGGCAGTGGCGGCCAGCACGGTATCGGGAATCTGCCGGCGCGCGTCCTCCCACAGCTGCCGGAAGCGGCCCACGCGGCCATTGGCCGTATACCGGCCTTCCGGGGTCAGATAGAGGACATCGCCCGCCCGCACCGCGTGCAGCAAATCGGCGATTTGCTGGCGGATGTGGGCCGCCAGAGACGTTTTGGCGGCATTGCGGTAGGGCTCGAGCAAGGCGGTGATCCCGTGCGGGACTACCGCTGTTTGCACATAGCGGCGCGACCACAGGTCCCGAAGGTGCAGACGCCGTGCGCAGTGTCGGCTGTCCAGAGCTGCCCTTTCGAGAACCTCGGCACTGAATACCTCGTCTATGGGCAGATTGCCATAATGCCGGAAGACGTGATAGGCCCAACTCGTCAATGGCCGGTATAGCGGCTCGTTTTCGATAGGCCTGACCCCTAGCATCCACAATATTGAGCCCAGGTTGATACTGCTCAGCCACTCTCCCCACGGCGCCGGAAGCCGGGTAGGAGAGAATCCCGGCTCGAATAGACGTTCCGAGCCGGCGGAAATGACCCGCCGTCCAAAAGGGCGGGTCCGGAAAATCATCAGGGGCACCACCAGTCCTTCGATGTCCTGACCGTGGTTGCCTGCGACCAAGAGGGACCGGCGGTGGCGGGGAAGGTGGCCCGTGACATGAACCCGGTAGCGGGCCCGCACATACGGCGTGACCAGGCTGTACACTAAAAATGCCAAAGGCGTCGACCAATCTTTTTGCTTCTTAGGCTTCCCCAGGGACAGCACAATAAGGGAGCCGGCCAGAAACATGGCGGAAGCCGTGATAAAGAGTTCTTCATATCCCTGGCGGGGGCTAAGAGCCTGGACAAGAATCCAGCCGCCGATAGCCGGTGCGATGACTGTCGGGAAATTTGAAGCAATGCCCCACAGTCCCAAGTCCCTGGCGACATTTGCCAAATCCGGGATGGATTCCAATCCCAAAGCCCAGTCCACGGACAAGAAGGCCCCATAGCCCACCCCATAGAGCAGCGCCCACAGGACAATCCCCGAAGGGCTCTGGTCAAGAGCAAATCCCAATGCAGCCCCGGCCATGGGCAACCCTGCCATAAACACAATCACCCGCCGGCTGAAATGATCCGACAGGCGTCCCATCACCACCGTGGACAGGGCCGCGCCGATGAGCGCCTCCCCCGCCACCAGCGCCGTATGGGCTCCCGGCTTGGCCACATGCAGCACTTCGCTGAAAAAATAGAGGATAAAGGTCATTAAGAAAGTCTGCCCCAGCATCACCATAAACCGGGCCCAGAACACCCTCACAAAATCTCTGTGGCTGCGGACTTGCACATGGGGCCCCGCCTGCTTGCTCCCTACCGGCTCACGCACGCCCACCGCCGTGACAATGACTCCGGCGGCAACCACCGCCGCCAGGACAGGATAGCTCAGGTCCGGCGGTGCGAATCCTGCAATGCCTAGACCGGCCACCGTCCCCAAAAGGCTGGCCAGGCCCATGTATCCTGATGCTTTCCCCCACTGGCTCTGCGGCAGGATTTCCGGCATCATCGCCTGGTAGGCTGTCTGGGAGGCGGCTAGGCCCAGCACGGCCACCATCACCACGACCGTCAGCATAGTCACTGAACTGACGTGCGGGATCACTAAGAGGCCCGCAATATTGGCAGACGTCCCCCACCACATCAGAGGCATTCGCCGCTTGCCGCGTTTTTTCTGGCGGTCGGAATACATTCCCGCAATCGGCGGCACAATCATCGTCAACAGGGCGGCCAGCGAGACAATGCGCGCGAGCTCGCTCACATGGCCGTACCGCGACACCCGCAGCAGCGTCACCGGAATCAAAATGGTTAACAGGGCTGCGCCTTCCATATTCAGAGAAAACCAGTAGGCGGTCAGTCCCCATTGCTGGGACCTGGCCGGCGCTGTCGGAGCTTCCATGTTCTCTTGCCCCTTTTGGAATAATATATACGGCGCCTTGGGGAATAGCACCTCCCGGAGGGCCAGGTCCCTTCAGCTCCTCAACCCTAACAGCCAGGGAAGGCGGTGCCGGTCCCTGGCATGTCGGCGCTGGTATTCTTTTGCACTCCCGTGTCCTCGCGCCTTCGCCTCCGGACCCGTTCCACCGCCCTCTTAAATCATCGGCAGCAGCAGCTTGATGCCCACTCCGAAGAGCAGGATGCTGTACCCGTACTTGACCCATTTGGGTTTGGCATGGGTAGCCATGAGGGTACTGCCTAGCCATGCCGCCACAATCACGGCTGCAGCCAGCACGACAATCAGAACCCAGGACGCGTCCATGTGCCCCGCCCGCCCCGCAAATCCGGAAGCGCTCGATACCGTAACGACAAATGCCGACGTCGCCACAGCCTTTTTTGTGGGATATCCCATCCACATGAGCAGGGGACTGATAAGGGTGCCCCCTCCCAGCCCCAGCATGGCGCCGAGGAAGGCTGCCAGAGCCACAACGGCGATGCCGACAACCTGCCGCCAAGGGCTCGGGGCAAAGTTCTTGGGCTCTGCCTTGTGAGCTGTCAAAAGGGTTCTGGTGGCCGCAAAGAAAATCATGAGCACCAGCAAAACAATCAGCACCTGATCCGCGACCAGATGGGCGACGATACTGCCTAGAGGCGCGCTGATCAAGGCGGCCAGAGCCATGACCCACCCGCCTTTCCAGTCAACGAGCTTGTTGCGGGCATAAATGAACAGCGCCACCAGAGTCGTCAGGCCATTGAGCAGGATGCCGACGGGTTGCGCTACCGTCTTCAAAGGGTAGCCAAACCAGAGCAGAATGGGCACATGGAGCATGCCCCCGCCCATTCCCAGCATGGCAAAGACTCCTGAGACCAGAAAGATTAGGACGGCGACTACAGCAATCATTCCCGATCAGTCCTTTTCACGAAAAGCTTGCGCATCGAAACAGACGAGGCAGTAGCGCTGGCCATCGAGTTCCTTGGTGTAGCTGGTGACCACCATTTCCTTGCAGTGCGCGCACTCAATGGCGTCAAACGTGTCGCCCTCTTTATCCACGGGGTACTGCGCGAACTGCTTGACGTCAAACATTTCCTCCCAGTCCCTATGGACCACATCGTCAATCAACGGGTCCACAACTGCGGGGTCCAGCTTAAAAGGAGGGACACCCTCTTTGCGCAAGGTGAAAAATGGCATATCCAGACAGACCTTCATCCGTTCATATTTGGCCGTCACACGCACAGCCCGTCTGGTTGCGGTATCAATCAGCGTGAGCGCAAATTTTCCTAAAGGCTGCTTGGTGATGTTTCCCTTGCCGAAGGTGCAGCCTGTCGCGAATTGCACCCCGTCGGCGAAGCAACCGGAAAAGTGGTGATCGCCAATTTCCACAATGGCGTGCAGTTCTCCCCCGCCGCGGGCCCTCTCCACGCCGAGAATATCCATGGCTAAATGTCCCGCCCTGAGCCCCTGAGGCATGGCCGGGCACTTATGCCCGTGAAAATACTGCGCGTTTTTCAGTTCCTCATCGGTGATAGCGGTCAATTTATCTATATTCACTGTACATTCTCCTTCAGTCTGGAATCATTTCCCCAAGGGTCACGCTTGCTCTGGAGACTTGGCGGCCTTCTGAGCCTCATCCCAAGCCAGGGCGGCCAGTTCGCTCACCACTTCATTAAGAGTCGGATGGGGGTGGATCGACTCCACCAGGGATTCCAAAGTTCCGTGGTGGGTAATCACATAGGTCACTTCTTCTATGAGTTCCCCGGCCTCCGCCCCGATTACCTGCAATCCGTGCACCTCATGCGTGTCCTGGTCCCAAATCAACTGCGCATAGCCCTGCAGGTCCCCGACGATGAGGGCGCGGGCGTCTTGCACATAAGGCCACTGCGTCATTTTCCAGCGGGGATGCGCTGCCAGGGCCCGGCTGTCTGCCCCCACAGCAGAAATTTCCGGTGAAGAAAACACGACGTGCGGCACCGTCAACTGGCGTGGAAACGTGTTCAGACCCAAGATATGCTGCGCGGCAATCTGGGACTGGCGTGTGGCCGCGTGGGCCAACATCACCTGGCCGTTGACGTCTCCCGGTGCGTAAATATTGGGCACGGCCGTCTGGTAAAATTCATTGACTGGCACTTCCTGGCGGCTGCCCAGCGTAATTCCAATTTTGTCCCAATGCAAGCTGCCGGTGTTGGGGGCACGCCCGACCGCAATCAGCACGCGGTCGGCATCTAGCGCCGCCGACGCTCCGGCCCCGGTCCGGTACCGCACGACCTTATGCCCTTCGCTTCCTGGAGCGTCTTCAATGGCCGACAGGGTCACCCCCGTTTCAATGCTGATGCCTACCCCGGTTTTCTGCCAGGTATCGACCAGGCGGGCCGCGATCAAGGGATCTTCTGTGAGCAGCACCCGGGGGGCCGCTTCCAAAATATGCACGGTGCTGCCGAGGCTGTGGTACAAAGTGGCGAGCTCCATCCCAATGTAGCCGCCGCCGACAATGCACAGCGTCTTGGGGACGTCCGTCAAATCCAGCGCTTCCTGGCTGGACCACAATCCCGGGCCGTCGGCTCCCGGCAAGTTCAAGGGCCGGGAGACGGATCCCGGAGAGACAATCAGGGTTTCCGTTTCGGCAATGATCGGGTCCCCGCCTTCGATATGAATTTTCACGTGGTGAGGGTCTAGCAGTTCGGCCACCCCTTTAATCACGGTGATACCCAGGGCATCGCAGGCCTGGCTGGCTCCCGCCACGCGTTTGGCCAAAATCTCCTCCTTGCGCACCCGGATGCGCGCCAAGTCCGCATAGTCATAACTGGCGCCTTGCACCCCAAATGAGGCATCCTCGCGAATCGCCCGCATTCTCCCGGCCGATTCCAGATAAATCTTGGACGGAATGCAGCCTTCGAAGAGGCAGGTGCCCCCGAGACCATTGCCCTTTTCGATAATCGCAACACGTTTGCCGTGCTGGGCAAGCAATTGGGCTCCCGGCGTCGCACCGGGCCCTCCCCCGATAGCCAAGACGTCCCATTTTTGTGTGGTCATGTGTGCATTCGTCCTTCCCTATGTATCTTGCGGCGACAAGCCGCCGCACTCCGCTTCCGCCCCGCCTGGCTCACTAGTCTGTCTTTTGGTCCGCTTGCTTCTCGGAAGGCGGGACCACCACTGAAATTGCTGTGGGACAGCAGGCAGCGGCGAAAGCTTCCAAAAATTCCTTCCAGAAGCTGGGAGACCCGGCGCTTGGCCGTGACCAAAATCTGCATATTTGCCTTGGCATCCGCCCGGTAAAAAGCTTCAGCCGGTTTTCCATGCCCTACCAGCAGTTTCACCACGTGCCACTCGACATGGGCCTGCTTGGCGCTGGCTAAAGCCATGGCCTCTTTCTTTGCGGCTCTGCTCATTCCACGCCTTCATAAAATATGCCACGTCGCATGACACGTCCCCTGTGATGCTGTCATCGAAGCAGTCATGATAAAAAGACATCACATCTTGGACATCGACCAGCATCAGCATGCCTTCCGGCGCCACCAGCTGAACCGCGTACTGCACGGCGGCCATGCTGGCCGGCGATCCGTCCACCGCGGCGGCAACCCGGTTGACCACAGCAATTCCTCCTGACTGATTGTGCTGGTGGTGGTCGG
>JAKAAS010000106.1 GCA_021802225.1 Bacillota bacterium | reverse complement strand
CAAGTTAGTTCAACCCGCCATTAAGGTTCGGGGCAGAGAATATCTTCGCATCATCTATGGACCTAATTATACGGACGATGAGAATCTAATCCGGCTGCGCCAACGCTTTGTCGGCACCAAAAGGCACCTCGCGCTTCGGGAATTCGCTCTGGGCTTGGAAGCCCTAAACCGTTTTGTTGAGCACGAACCCTTATACCGAATTCACGAGTGCATACACGGCGTGTTGGCATTGGAAAGTGAAGGCGTGGATCCAAGACTCTAGGTTCCAGGGACTTCATCTCTCTGTAAGTCTACTCTCCTCTCCTCTCGCACGGGATTCGGCAATAGCCTTAACAGGTTCCTTGTTTCCTCTATGCCGGTATCAACAGTTTCCGTATACATACATCCCCAGATAAGTCAGGTTGGATCTCGTCGGAGGAAGACAAGGCGATCCTCTGATATGTGGAGTGTGTACGCCGCCAGAACGTGCATCACGGTGCTGATTTTGAGTTTTCATCCCTGTGACCTGACTTAACCGATCATGTATGATTTGTAATGTCCGGAGTCAACAGGCGAGACGGCGAAGTTATCAACTTCTTTAGCACAGGAATCAAATACATCAATTGCACTAAAGCCGCCATGACTAAGATCTTGATCGAGGTGCATGTGCGCAACCGATAATTAAAAATTTGGGCCATCTTGGGGTTCTAACTTACATGTAATCCTCTGAAGCAACTTCATATGAGTGATAAGGGTCATAAGTGGTGAGAAATTTTATCAAAATAGTCTTATAACGTGCAGGAATTTGCTCTATTTGCGGCGAATATGTTCACAAACACATTGCAAGGATAATTCAGTCGGAGGGACTAGGATGAAAACGAAACTGGTTACAGTGAGCTTAGGAAGTCTATTTTTGATGGGAACAGTCAGTGCTTGTGGATCGTCTACTTCTGTAGCGTCAACGGGTTATAAAGCCGGAGCAATCAATCGTCAGTATGCTGGCACAACCATAACCGTCCTCGTGCCCCCATATGCAGGTATGCCATCATCGCAGTTGGCAAAGTTTACGAAGGCAACAGGAATCAAAGTCAAATTGCAGACATTAGCCTGGGCTGACATACACGATAAAATTGTCACGGCAGAAGCGGCGCACATCTCACCGGGTGATGTTACCGAGGTTGACTGGTCATGGGTCGGGCAATTTTCGCAAGCAGGGTGGTATACATCACTCAATCATTACCTCGCTCCCAAATACTTACACAATGCCATCAACGGTGATGTTTTTACTGTGAATCACAAACTTTTGGCGATGCCCTATAATTTCGGATTTAAGGAAACGACCATTAACTGGACCGATTTTCAGAAGGCGGGAATCACAACTATTCCCACAACATGGTCTCAAGTGCTGCATGATGCGAAAATATTGAAGGAGAAGGGTGTTGTTCAATATCCTGTGGGATTTCCATTGTCCATTGGTGAAAGTAACTCCACGAATTGGTATGCGCTCATCAAATCTGCCGGCGGCGGTTTATTTAATTCGAGGTGGGTGCCGCAATTTACCTCGCCATCTTCAGCAGGCTATCAAGCTTTGGTCTTTGAAAAGCAACTGTATCAAGACCATCTCATGCCTCCGGGGGTCGTTGGATTACACAATATTCAAGTGCAAAATTTATTTGCTTCGGGCCAAATTGCCATTGCGCTCACATCGGGCCCACTGTTCATGAGCAACTTCAAAAACCCTTCAACTTCTAAAGTAGCCAAGGACAATCTTAAAATTATTCCGCTTCCGGGCAACGACGGCCACCGTACGGGCACGTTTGGTCTTCCAGAAGGACTGGGGATCCCAAAACTCTCGCAAAATAAGGGTGCTGCCGCCGAATTTATCAATTGGTGGATGCAAAAACCGCAGTTGTTACTATCATATAACAACCCCAACATGGGGAATCCCCCGCCGCAAACGAATGTATTGCAAGGATTAATTAAGCAACACAAAATTCATCAAGGTAAGGAAATCATGGACATTTTACCTACGGTTAAACCCTTATTCCCGCAGGGAACCCCGGTTTGGTACCCTCAATTCAGTACTGATGCGGCCACAATGATTCAGTCCGTTGTTGAAGGCCATATCACGGTAAAAACGGGGGTAGACCGGCTGGCGGTCCAAGCGCACCAAATGGCCAAAACCGTTCCTTAGGCTTAGTAACTATGAGGGAGGCGCACTGTGGAATCCAGAACAACATTGAAAATCGAGTCGCGGGTTGTCACACAACATCGTAGAACAAGATATTCGGTGGCAAGATATCTTGTTCCCTATATTTTAATTGCGCCAGCCATTATGATTATTGCTGGGTTGGTGCTTTACCCATTGATATTTAGTGTTGTTAGCAGTTTTCATGTTGATGACTTATTGTATGCCAATACACACACGTTTATTGGCATGAAGAATTACACATATGTTTTGTCTGACCCATCATTTCAGGGTGCTGCCAAAAATACCGTGGTCTATTTTATCTTGGCTTCAATTGGCGTCTTGATCATGGGGCTCACGATTGCAAAGTGGCTACACCATCTCAGCCTCAAGTGGCGGGGTACCTTTCTAGTCATTGTTATGTTACCTTGGGCTGTTCCTGGTGTAGTTACGGGACTGTTATGGTCATTCATTTATAATCCAACGTCGGGAATTTTGGATAACATACTCAAAAGATTACACCTTATCTCGCAAAATATCGTGTGGTTCAATCACCCGGAACTCAGTTTGGTGTTGATTTCAATCGCTCTTGTATGGCAAATAGTGCCTTTGGCATCGGTGATTTTGCTCGCGGGCATTGAGAGTATTCCACCGACTATTTACGAAGCCGCTGCAGCAGATGGATGCCCACCTTGGCTCCAATTTGTTCGTATTACACTACCACTATTAAGGCCATCCCTCGCTATTGTTTTGGTTCAAAGTGCGGTACTCAGCATTGGAATTTTCGACCAGGTCTATGTTCTGACGGGATATAGCCCTTCAACGAAGTCAGTTGTAATCCAGACGTACTTATACGCATTTCAGAATCTCAACTTTGGTCAAGGCATAAGTGCAGCTTTGTTAATTACTTTAGCTATTACCCTGGTTGGATATTTGTATTTACGCTTCATCTATAGGGAGGTCATGTATTCATGAAGCGAGGGACCCAACTAACATTAGGAATTCTGATTGTTTTTTGGTGTCTAGCTCCGATATATTGGGCGCTAGTGATTGCTTTTTCGACATCGCTGCAGATTGATGGTGCCACATCATTGTTCTTCCCCCATCCGATAACCTTACGGTTTTTCACTCAATTATTAAATGGAGCGAGTTCTGGGAATTTTCTGCGGGCTGCCCTGAATTCTATTATTGAAGCTGGTATTACAACGCTGGCCACGGTGATTATAGCATCAATGGCCGGATATGCTTTTGCGCGATTGAAGTTCCCTGGACAGAGTATTTTATTCATAACAATAGTGGGAACAATTTCCTTGCCTGCTTACGCTGTGATTGTTCCTCTCTTTCAAATGATGAGTCAACTGGGCCTGGTTGGAACATATGTAGGCGTCGTTCTAGTTGAAATTTCCGCAGCGTTACCACTTGCGACATGGCTCATGCGTAGTTATATTGCCACATTGCCAATATCCATTGAGGACTCCGCCCGAATAGATGGTGCGAATCTGGTTATGATGCTTCGCCATATTGTTCTTCCTCTAATTGGCCCCGGGATGGCATCAACAACAATTGTCGTGTTCCTGATGACATGGAGCCAATTCATTATCCCTTTAACCTTTGCTCCAGCCTCTCATGCTCAACCTCTGACGGTACTCATTACCCAGTTCGTTACTAAAGATGCCATCGATTACGGGCTACAAGCTGCCGCAGGACTTCTTGCGTTAATACCCACCACCATTCTTGTCATTCGTTACAATAAACGTCTGGTAAGTGGGTTACTGACTGGGGCTGTCACCTCATAATTTCGAACATGAGGTAAGCCTTGTATGCAAGTTTCGTGGTAGCGCTAGGAAATGCAATAATAATGATACAGGAAAACTTTTTTGTTACCTTAACCTAGGTGAACGCAGTGACTGATCAGTGGCGATGTACTCTAGAATCGGAGCCCTAATGCGCTAAAGGGAGGATACTCCCCAAAGACATGACACTCAGATGCCTCAGTTGTATGGACTTTGAATGGAATGAGGCAAGACGTGTGTCGATCCGCTTGATTGCGCGGCATGTTTGAGGGTGTTTACACGATCCCTGGGCTCGCACTATCGGATTAAATCCTTAAGGGGGCGAATTCGCGTGAACGAGCACGATACTGGCGAGAGGTGCCAGACCAACTGGGACAATGTCGACAAGCTGGGAGACTCGGAGCCGGTGGACGCACAATCACCAGAATTGGATGAGACGTTCTGGCAGGAGGCGGTCTTCGTGCCGGAAGCTAAACATTAAATTACACTCGGGATCGAGGATTCAGACAAAAAAGAACGGTAGGAGGAATTACGGTTGATCGAACGACGCCAAAACCTGCTGTTGAGAAAGTGTGGATGGCCTTGACAGAAGAGATAAGCTAGCTATCAAAATGATTTCCGGAACTCCACGTGGTCGACCTTAAAGAAGGCGGGGTCGTTCAATTTGACTTTCCCAATAGAACTGTCGGCCCGCTTGTAATCACGGAACCGCAGGGATCTGGAGAAAAAATCATGGCAGACTCCTGCCGGATCCCGAAAACTGTTCATGATTTTCCGAAATTAGACCTCCGAGTATTTCGTCAACCATATCTGCACCGTCTCCCTCAAGCGATACCACTACACATCAATGACCTGGTGGTGTTTCAAATCCACAATTCCCATGGATGCCGATGACCTTTTTCCCCAGTCATGAATGCCAATTGCGCCTTAAATTGCCATTTTCACTTTTTCCCAAAAGCGCTGAAGAATTCACTCGACAATATCTAGCGGTCGGTCGCTGTTATGACCGAGTTAGCCTCGTTGCTGGTAGCATGGGAGACATGCATGACCGGAGTATAGGACGCTCGCTTGACGAAGCGAGAGCTGACGTGTCGAAGTAGACAAGAACTCCGACAGGCCCCGTGCCCGGTAAGTAATCTACCGGATTTTAGCCATGAGAGTTCCCACATAAGTTCGCTACGCAACCTAGCCTTTTTGACAACCGCATGAAACTGCAAATTGAGTTCTGGAATAAAACGGACACGTCCGTTTGGAACATCTATATTAATCGCACTTAAGTTTTCTTTGGATCGCCTGGAAGACGGCAGAGGCGGGATTGAATTTCCGTTTTGGCTCCCTCCAAAAATCGGAGAAAGCGTCCAATAGCTTCTTTAATCGCACCGAGATTTGGGAAATACGTGTTGAGAATGACCTTTTCCCGAAGCCACTTCCACAGCCGTTCGACGTTATTGAGGTTGGGGGAGTAAGGGGGCAAAAACACCAGATGGAGCTCGGGATGATCCGCTAAAAAGGGGGCCAACGCCTTGGCATGATGAATCCTCGCATTATCTAGAATCATGTAGACTTGCTTGCCCACATACCGGTCCAGAACCCCCTGCAAAAATTGTTGAAAGGTCTCTGCGGTCGATTCCGCGTATTGTTCCACAATCACGTCACCGGTCGCGGGAGCGACCGTGCCCATGAGAATAGCGGCCGCATGGCGGCCGGTTGTTTTAATCTTCTTCTGCTTCCCGCATAGCGCCCAGGTGGCCCCAATGGCTTGATAGTCTCGAATGTGCGCTTCCTCTTCAAAGAGCAAGAGATCGTGGGGCGTCAAGTTTTTTTTAATTCCTGCAGGGCGTCCACGAAGGCTTGTTGCTTGACCGGATCGGCCTTGTCTAAGACATACGTGGGACGCGTCCAGCGAAAACCTTGGCGGTGAAGCCATTTGGTGCATCCCGCTCGACTCATTTGAATGCCGTAGCGATCGTGCAAAAATCCTTGAAACACGCGGGTGTCCCAATTCGCCGATTCCCCGTAGCCCGCTGCCTGAGGTGATTGCTGAAGCAGGGTGCGGAGTTGTTCGACGATTTCCGGAGGAATTTTGGGGGGCTTGCCCGGGCTTTTACCCGGAATTAAGGCGCCCGGTCCTCCTTGATTCCAACTGGCCACATAACTACTGACCGTTTCTCCCGTGATCCCCAGAATATCGGCCACCGCCGTGGCCGGATATCCTTCCCAAACCAACCGAACGGCCATAAGCCGAACGCGCATCCGCCCAGACTCCGTCTGCTTTTCGAGCTTCCGTAAACTGCGTATTGAAAATCCATGATTCGAGATGATCTTAACCACGAGCGTTCTCCCTCCCTACCCAGCAATTCGGCAGAGAGAGGAAAAAATCCTTTGGGTTAGAGAAATTATGGAAAACTTTCGGACGATTTATATAATAATGGTTT
>JAKAAS010000105.1 GCA_021802225.1 Bacillota bacterium | reverse complement strand
ATCCACCGGGGGAATCTGAACATCATAAATGTGAACTGATTGTCTCCCTATTCGCGGTGAACCTTTAGTAATAAAAGTTATGCGATGTTCAGTATTTGAAATAGCTCGGTCTGCATCGGGAATTCCATACCCAAGAGTTCGCATCGTCTTTTCCTCAGCCCACGAATTGGTCCACTCAGGCCACGCGGCAGACTGAATCAAAAGCGCCCGATACAATTGTGACGATTCATATGGCATGGCCGCCTCGATCTGAGCCAAAATATGGGACACTTTTGCAGCAGCGAACGACGTGCCGATATCGTAACCCATTGGGGGATCGCCATGAAGCGTTGATGTGATAACAGGAATGGATAGTTCGGCACGACTTACCAGAGTTACCGGTGTCCCGGGAGAATATCCCCAATCCCCGGCATACTCCACAACCTCTGGTTTAATGGTGTTCCAAATTCCCGGCCCACTTCTCGTATAGGATGAAGGCCATGAATGTGAGGCGATAGACACCCAGTCGCCCTCTCGGCCTCCGATTGCTACAGCTCCCACGGTAATGGCTTGGAGACTCTCAGCCGGGTTGGCAATACCCTGTGCAGGGCTAAACAACAAGTCAGGATACCCCGGAGATTGGATCGTATTAATTAGCGTATCCCGCAGCACATTTCCGGCCGACACGA
Source organism: Bacillota bacterium (assembly GCA_021802225.1). Next base: position 5,818 of record JAKAAS010000105.1, on the reverse strand, counting down.
CGAATAATGCATCATGATTCCATGACAAACCATCCATGGTTGCAGCCCACACGCTCATATGATTCTGGCCTTGGCTAACACTTACAGAATTTATCGAATGATTGAAAATACGCGTCTTTATCGCAGAGTTCCCATGCTGTGTCACGATGCTCAACAACGTCTCAGCCATAGACACGTTGGCAGGAAGATGGTTGCTATCATCCAGCACTCGAACGTTTTGAATCCAACTGCCGAGTCTTTTCTGTCCTTGGTAAGGAATAGCGTCATGGTACAAGACTAGTCCAGCGACCTTAGTGCCATGCCCGCCTTGGGCTACATAGTCTGCCGTATCCGTCGGCCTGTCTACACAACTATACGAGGAGGCGGAATCGATGGCAGGGGCAATGAGCGGATGTGCTTCCTGAATGCCACTATCGATAATACATACTCTGGGAGCGTCGACGTCAGGGGGGAGCGGAGGGGCCATGCCAGTTGGCATATAATCAGCCAGAGCATCCATGTCGAATCTAACGTCTTCGAGCTCGCGTACATCAAATATAAACGGGAAATTATGCACTAAATCGGATAGACCCTTGCCGGTGATTCTCACCCGAACGACAAAACTGTCCGGCAGGACCTCCGGCTCGTTTAACTCACTCAGAATTTCGCCGCCATGAACTGCAACCATATCTGCGAACAAGGCTTCTCGTTGCATGTAAAGTTGATCCCATTCTAGAAATACCTTCCCACATTTCGTGTTCCATCGGTCGAGCTTGCGCTGATAGTTCTCCTTGTCCTGTCCGGGATCGTGTCGTGGCTTCTCCGGTAATTCCCACGTGCCGACGCAAGCAATCCCCACATCCACCGTAACGAGCTGCCGGCGGATGATACGAGGCCAATTGTCGTGCAAATAGGGAGAGAGAATATGTTCCAGTTTCCACTGCTTGCCAACGTCAATTGACCAGAATCCAGCAATGTTCTTTTGCTGACCTTTAAGAAAGCGTTCGATTTTTGACTTTAGAGTTGAGAGGTCGGCGTCGGTTGAAGACCCAAGGATGAAACCATCCTCCAATTCTGCCACGACCTCAATATCAAATCGCCTTAGGTGTTCAACCGCAATTATCTGAGGATCAATTTGCAGAAACAAACTTAGGGCGGTTGCGCCCTGCGAGGTGGCTTTGATTTTCTCTATGGATTCACGCAACTGTTCCCCATGTCGCACACGCTTCTTCAAATTGTCTTCGGTACGTGGATTCAATGTTTGCGGAAACCTAGGGAGCTTTTTGAGTGCATCGCCCTTAAACGACAGTTCTAGGTGTGGGAATTGCGTCAACTTATCTGTCCCTCCGAATCTTATCTATTTCATTCAGTAGATCGTTCTCCGTTAGAGACTTTCCTCCGTCAAGGATCATACGTTTAGCCGCACGCTGCGAACACGTCACCACTTGGGCAGCGGAAAGACCGTTGCATCGCGCCGTTATGGCCTCCCAATTTGCGAATTGATAGGGGATAGCGCCGAGACTCTGTTCAATAATCCCTTTAATCTCGAAACGTCCAGGTCGAGGCACTTCAATCACGGCATCAAACCGTCGCCACACGGCCGGATCAAGGTCAGAATCTAGATTTGTTGCAGCCACGAGAAGTCCCGGAGCCTTGTATTCATCCAATAATTGAAGAAAAGTATTAACGATCCGCTTAACCTCTCCCACTTCCTGCACTGCCGTACGAGTTCTCGCCAGTGAATCTGCCTCGTCGATAAAGAACAGACAGGGTGTTTGATGAATCGCATCGAAAATGGAACGTAAGTTTATTGCCGTCTCTCCTAGATACGAAGACACGATGGCGTCAAAGCGAACCTTGATAAGCTGCAATCCGGCGTTCCACGCTAGCCTCTCGGCCCCCATGCTTTTTCCACAACCGGGTGGGCCGTACAGTAAAATTTTCCTCGCCGGTGTTAGTCCATGTAGAGCCAACCGCTCGCGAGCGGCGTATTCCCGTTCAATGCGCGTAAATTCCTCCTCCACAGGAGCAGGAAGTACCATATGGTATCGCAGTTCCTCAAACGGAATGGTATTAGCCAGCGGGATCTGCGTTCTAGCGCTCTTTGGAAGTCTCGCCAATGGAAGTACGGAACTCTTTGGTGACTCTGTGCTGTTACCCAGAATCTCAGCGAGCTCCTTGGAAACCTGTGTGTGCCCTTTCTTCGACTCATCCTCAACCACTGCCCATGCAATCTTCTGTATCGAGTCCATGTCTCCATTTGAAATGGTTTTGAACAATCTTTTTAACAAACTACTATTCACGTTATCCCCCCTCTCTTGTCATCCCAGCCCCTTGCTTTTTACAATACCCGATTCTAAGTGTCTACAGCACGGTTGTAGTATTTTTTTGGTCCAGTCGGTGATCGGACTCTCTCTTCCAGCGGAAATTCGGTCATGCATGGACCTAAATCTCCTCGGTTGATACTCCCTGGGTGAGTAAAGTATTTGCGCCTCTAGGCAGCCCTCAACCCGGCAAGGCTACCTGGAGCTAGTTCATGCCGGGGAATGATATGTCTTTGCGCTGAAAAACTCGTCAATGTCGCCGACTTCTGTCGTCCACCGACCAGCTGGTTGAGCTTGCTTCACCACGGGCTCATTCGCTGCTCTCGGATCCAACAAGGCGAGTACACCCCGATCGTCCATGGATCGAATCAGCCGACCAGCCCCTTGAATGAGCAAGCTGCGCGCCCATGCCCACCGGGCCTCAGCAGCGGTGAGCCCCGCTTGCTGCGCCAGAGCCCTTTTGGCTTGCCACAGCGGGTCCGTGGGGACGGGGATTGGGGATGCGGTCGATCACTGCCAGGGATAAGGAGTCGCCGGGAACGTCCAAGCCCGTAAACAATTTTCCGGTACCCACGAGAACACTAGCCGTATCCGCTGCAAATCGATTGAGGACATCGGCTTTGTCCTACCACAATATAGGAAACGAGAAATCGAAATCACCCCGCAAGGCCGTCCAGATGTCTCGCGCCCGGCGACGGCTGGTTGATAAAATCAGCGCGCGCCCCTGGGACGTGTGCAATAATTGTGCCAAGGTGGGAAACAAAAACGTGCGGTAATAGTCCGGTTCGGCCGGGTCGTCGACTTTTGGAGGCGTGCGGCCTTGCGGTTGCACATAAATTAAGAGGCTCGTGGAGTAGGGAAAGGGACTCGGGGCCGTCACGTTGATGAGGGAATGGTGATGCAGTCCCCAGTCACGGGCCGTTTCCTTGAATGTGCGCCCGACCAACAAGGTAGCGGAAGTTAATACCAAAGGGACACGCACCGTGTTCCACAAACGTTGCAGGCCCTGCGACAGATCCGCGGGGGTCGCCGTAATGGCCTGCTGTTCTAGACTGAGCGCCGTCATGACATCATGGCGGCTGACGGCTTGCAAAGTTGCGGCCCACCCCTCTACCGTCTCTACGGCATGGAGAATCGCGTGAGTGTCTCTGCGTCCCCCCTGGCGGGCTCTGTCTCCTGTGCCCCGCACGGATGCCCATGCGCGGGCCACCTGTGCGGCAGTGGCACGGGCTTCCCGCGACACCGCACGGATCATGCCAGAGGGGACATGTTGGAGTACCGGCCTGAGCATCTGGAGGACAGAGTCCACCTCACGGAAATCTAATCGTGTGGAGAAATAGTCACGCGCTTTGTTGTCCAGGTCGTGCGCTTCATCGATGAGGATGGCTTTGGGCGTCTCCCAGAGGCCCTTGCCTTGGGCGGCTCGGCGACCGAGATCTTCCAACAGCAAGCCATGATTGACAATCAAAACGTTTAAAATCCCAGGGGTTTGGCGATGGCCGGCACGGCGCATGGCTTGAAATCCGCAACTATCCTTCGATTCGCAATGAGCACAGCTTGAGGATGACGGAACGCCGTGACGTTGGACACGGACCCGGGGAATTAAGTCGGCAGGAATGGAGAGGGCTTGCACCGTTTGAGCGTCCCAAGGGCTCCATGTCGCCGGGTGGACCAGTATATGAGCAAGAGCCTTATCGATGTTCCTCAAAGTCTGGCGCTGACCCAATTGGTGCCCGTAGGCTTGTCTCTCGCTATCTGTTTCGTTGAGTTTCATGAGCCTGCGGAGGCGTTGTCGACAGACATATTGCATTTCGCCTTTCATGACGGATACCGTCAGTGAGCGTCCTGGGTGACTCATCCAGCGTGCCAAACGGTCTATATCGCGCAGCAACTGATTTTGGAGCACTAAGGTCGATGTGGAGATAACCTGGACCCCGCGCGATTGCAACAGAATGGGAATCAAGTAGGCAAAGCTCTTCCCCACACCAACCCCTGCGTCGGCTAACACCGCAACCGCTCGATTAGGAATCGTCATGTCGAGGACACGCGCAATATCTAAGGCCATGTCTTGTTGAGCTGGACGCAGTGGGAGGCCGCGCGAGGGTAGCTTTTTTGTGAACCATTCCTCAGTTTGTGCAACGGTCCCTGTGGCACGGCGTGAAGCGCGCCCACTGGCACGGCGTGCATGGGATGGTTGGTCATCAGGTGGCAAGTGTGTCTTACAAAATTGACCCTCCTGCTGTCGCTCACCTGTTGGGGTGATGGCCCATACCGCATAGATCATCCACGGACTGCCACAGACGTTACACGTGGCCGTATTGTCATCCAAAATGAGCGTGACATCCCGCGACGGCTTCGTTACTGGTGAACTCTTTTTCGGCTGGGTTTTCTTGTTTTTTTGACCACTGTGCAACCATATCCACCTTTCGTGCTACTCCCGATACGAATAGAAAATGTCGGACGACGCCATCCGCTACCCAGAAGAATTGCTTGGACACTGAAGGCACTAATACCCGTGTCGGATACGCCTGCCCCATTTTATCCCTCCCTTAAGGTGACAATGCTATCTATCTCTCCTCGCCGCTTCGTCCGGTGATTTTGGCCGTATTCTTCCCTGCCAGATCCGGATCTCGCAGGAGCCACGCCGACGTCGGATTCCCCCGCAGATGAACAGCGTCAGAGCTCAATGTCGCCCCCACACCCGATGCAAGAACGGTCGCACGAACCGCCGCCCCAAAAAGGTTTCGGTTTCCGCCAAGTGTAAAATCAAGGACAAGCCCGCTTGTTGAACAATCAAGTAATCAGGAATGTTGGTCTTCCATGTCTTTAATTCAGCGGGCTGACTGGCTGTGAGGATGAGGTGATTGGCCGGTCGCCGGATCACAAACAAATCGGGGCGCGTTGTCCACAAGCGGTTCAACGTATCACGAATGGTCTCATCGTGCGAGGTCAGATAGGTATCCAACGTCAGGATCTGACACCAAGGCGGGAGGTGGCCATCGAGCGCCTTCCCGATCAGGTTATAGAGTACGGTAGACGCCATTTGGTACGGATCAGGAGGCTCGGGCTGATCCCATGCCGCGGCCAGTGTCCTGGCAGCAGGCAACACCTGGGCACAGTAGGCGCGGTACAGGGCCGTACTGAGACCGCTTTGCACGCGTGCGGTAAACCGGTCCTTGGCCGCCGCAGGAACCGGAATGCTCGCAGTAATCGGCACCACATATGCACGTTTGGTTACCTCACTGGGCAGGCCCCCAATGTCGGTATTCGCGCTAAAGACCATGCAGGGAGCAGGGAGAGTCCGGAAATAATCAGTACTTTTAATCAATTCGATGGCATGGTCGTGAAACCGCCGGTTTTGAATGTCGTCCACTATCAAGAGCTTTTTGCGATGCGCGGAATCCCTTGCGGCACAAGGCCTTTTTAGAGGGGCCCAAAATATTTTCCCCCAGAATTTGACGCAGGAATGCGGGTTGAGGCACGACAATCAGGACCAGGACCGGAAATTGACCCCA
>JAKAAS010000104.1 GCA_021802225.1 Bacillota bacterium | reverse complement strand
AGCCGGGCGGCTCTCTAGAAAGTCGGTAGGATGGAACCCGATGTGCTGCCCGAACCCGATTCCACCCAGGAGGACATCAGCGAAGAGTTGATCGCGGAGCTGCGTTAAAAGCCACAGAGCGGACAGAATCTCATTTCTGTCAAATAGGGTGGCACCGCGGTGACTACCGTCCCTAATAATCTAGGGGCGTTTTTTGTTTTGCGCTATTCAATCCATTTGACACTTCAAGGAGGAATTTGTCCATGATATACCCCCCACAAATCCTGTTGCCAGGCCCTACCCCAGTCCCGCCCAGCGTGGATCTGGCCATGCAGCGCGCCATGTCAGACCACCGGGGAGCCGTTTTCACCCAGGTTAAGGACCATGTCACCAACCAGCTGGAAGCCCTCTTCGAGGTTGGGGCCCAAGGCGGGGTCGCCGTCATTCCCACCACCGGCACTGGAGCCTTGGAGGCCGCCATTCAGAACTTCTTCAATCCCGGGGACCACATCATTGGCGTCAGCACCGGAGCGTTCGGAGAACGCTTTGTGGCGGTAGCCGAGAAAATGGGCGTCGCAGTGCGCCATATCCGGGTGCCGTACGGACAGTCTTTCGACCCGCGCCACATTGTGGAAACTCTGGAAGAAGAAACAGATATCAAAGGGATCCTGGTGACCCACAACGAAACCTCGACGGGTGTTCTAAATCCTGTCGCAGAGCTGGCCCGCCTGCTTAAGACCATGCCTGCGCATCCGGTGCTGATCGTGGACAGCATCAGCGGGGTGCCTTCGGTTCCTCTCACGATTGAAAAAGACGGTGTCGATGTCATTATCGCCGCTTCCCAAAAGGGCTTCATGTGCCCTCCCGGATTGGGCATCTTGGCGGTGTCCGCCCACGCCCGCGAACTCATTCTCAAAGAACGGCCGGGCCGCCTGTTCTTCGATCTGCAGCCCTACCTCGCGGGCCAGTTTCCTTACACCCCGGCGGTATCGTTGTGGAACGGTCTGGAAGAAGCTTTGAATTTGTTGGAGGCGGAAGGCGTGGAACCGCGCCTGGCGCGGCACCGCCTGCTATCCCGCATGACACGGGCCTTCGGCGCCGCGGCCGGAATGGAGCCAGCCGTCGAGCCGGCTATCGCCTCCCCCACCGTGACCGCCCTGCACGTCGCCGAGGGATTCACGCCCCTGGATTTCAAGAATCAGGCTGCCCAGTTGGGGTTGCAGATCGCGGGCGGCATGGGCCCGTGGCATCACGAAATGGTGCGCATCGGCCACGTGGGCGCTGTCATGCCCAACCAATTGCTTGAAGGTCTGGCCACCCTGGCTCACTTGCTGCCCCAAGGCCTCGACGGGGTGCAGGCCTCGTGGAACGTCTGGCACGAAGACATCGCTGTTCAAAAGGAGGCGTACCGCGCATGACCCGTCCCCGGATCCTCATTACGGAAACACTGGGCCAAGAAGGCATTGACTTGCTGCGGGAAGTAGCTGACGTCGACGCATTTGACTTGCTGCCCAAAGAACAGCTTCCCGAAATTATCGGCAATTACGATGCAGTCATTATCCGCAGCGCCCACCGTCTGCCGCGCGAAACGCTCGTCGGCCACCCCCGTCTCAAAGTAGTGGCCCGGGCTGGCTCGGGCGTGGACAATGTCGACATCAAAACCTGCACGGAACTGGGCATTGCCGTCATTAATGCGCCGGGAGCCAACGCGGTGGCTGCTGCTGAGCAGGCCTTTGGCCACATGCTGGCCATCTTGCGCAATATCCACTTGGGAGATGCGCATGTCCGCCGGGGGGAGTGGAGCCGCAAGAAATACCTGGGTGGCGAACTGCATGACCGGAGGCTGGGAATTATCGGCTTTGGCAAGGTCGGCCGCGAAGCCGCCCGCATGGGTCACGGATTCAGGATGCCCGTCTATGCCTATGACCCCTTTGTGGCGGAAGAAATCTTCCAAGCTCACAATGTCATTCGGATGGAGACGCTGGAAGAACTCCTCGCCGTCTCGGATATTTTGACTCTGCACACGCCGAAGTCTGGTCCCCGGATCGGCATCGACCTCCTGTCCACCCTGCCTGTCGGCGCCATTGTCATCAATGTCGCCCGCGGCGGCATGATTGATGAGGAGGCCTTGGCGACGCTGATGGACACCGGCCATTTACTGGGGGTAGGACTCGATGTTTACAGCCAGGAACCGCCGCCTCCAGATTTCCCGCTCTTCCGCCATCCCCGCGCTGTGCTTACCCCGCATCTTGGCGGGAGCACCCAGGAAGCCATGACAGGGGTGGCCGTGATGACCGCCCAAGGAGTCATCGCCGCTCTCGAGGGCCAGACCCCGCCAAATATTGTCAACGTGCCCGTGCCTCCCTTGACTCCCGACGAGTTCGGGATGCTGGACGATGGTGCGCGGATTGTGGGCCGCATCTTTGCTCAAATGAACCGAACCCAGGCAGCTCCGGTCGTGCTCACACTCAAAGGACCGATTGCCAAAAATGCACTGCCCTGGCTCAAGCAAAGCGTCCTGGCGGCCATCTTGAATGAGCAGCTGGATGACCGGGTCAATGCCGTCAATGCCCTCATCAAAGCGGAGGAGCAAGGGCTCAAGCTGCTGGTCGAAGAACGGGATCCCCACGGCCTTCCGGCCTTGAGTCTGCGTCTGGAAGGACACCCGGAAACGACCACCGAAGTCTCTTTGGAAAACCATGTCCCCCGCCTCCGGCGCATCAATGGCGTCGCCGTAGACCTGCCGTGGCCTGAGATTGCGCTGATGACAGTGCACGACGACGCCCCCGGCGTCGTGGGCAAAGTGGGCACCCTGGTCGGACAATACGGCATCAACATCGGCAACCTGCATCTCGGCCGCCAAGGCGAGAGTCATGAGGCCCTGATGATTCTCTCCCTGGACCAGATGGCCCCGGATGAACTGATGGCCGCTTTGAACCAAATCACCGACATCCGCCGGGTCTACGTCTTTTAGAGAGGGGCGCGCACTGACACACAGGGATGGTCTGCAATCCAAAAACGCCAAGGATAGTGCGCTGCCTCTTGGGCGTATCCCACATTGATCCGTGGACCCGCTGCCAGTTTTTCTGCAGGCAGCGGGTCCAGATCATGATAGAGGCGCAGAGGCGGCACGTCCAGCCGCAGCCCGTATTGGGCTTTGGTAATCGCCATCGCCTGAGCCAGCTTGCCGGGACCATTCGTTAAATGGCAGACTTGGCGAGGGGTTCGCAGGCCAGCCAGCCCCCTGCGCCGCGCCATCAGCTCCAGCCCGTCGAGGGGCTCCAGAGCCCTGATGAGAATAGCTTCCGGACATCCGCGAGAGCCTGACACAACATTTAGGCAGTGATGCATTCCGTAGATGAAATACACATAGGCCCTCCCCGCCTCTTCATACATCACCCGGGTCCTGTCCGTGATGCGCCCGCCAAAACTATGGGCAGCGCGGTCTTTGGGGCCCTGGTACATTTCCACCTCCACAATGCGTCCCGCCGTTCTCCCTTCGGCGGTGTCGTGCACCAGCACCGTCCCTAAAAGAGATTTAGCCAAGTATTCCGTAGGCTGCAGAAAAAATGCGCTGCCGACGGGACCATTCCACGGGTATGGCATCTCGTGCCTCCTTCCTGCCTAGCATGCGCGTCTTGCCGGGATAGCTGGTACAATAGGAACGGGTGATATTATATGCCGAAAATGGGAAGCGCCGTATCTCCTTTGCACGGCGGGCACTGCCCGCCTTGGCTGTTTAAAAAAATGACTGATCTCAGCGCGGCTATCATCGAAGCCGTGGCACAGGAGTTCGGCACCGCTGAAGCCCTGCGCCGGATGGCGGACCCCGTGTGGTTTCAGGCTTTCGGCAGCGTCATTGGGTTTGACTGGCATTCATCCGGACTGACCACCGTCGGTTTGGGCGCGCTTAAGGAAGGTCTGGCTCTGAAACAGAGAGAGCTGGGATTGTTTGTGGTGGGCGGCAAGGGGAAAGCGTCGCGCAAAACCCCGGATGAAATCGACCAGATTGGCGGCGAACTGGGTCTAGCTAATACCATCATCCCCTTAAAAGACGTGAGCCGCATGGTCGCCAAGGTTGACAGCGCTCTGGTTCAAGATGGCTACCAGCTGTATCATCACGTCATGCTCTTTAACCGGGAGGGACAGTGGGCCGTCATTCAGCAGGGTATGAATGACCAAAGCCAGACAGCCCGGCGCTACCACTGGCTGAGTGAAACCGTCACCAGCTATATCTGCGAGCCCCACCAGGGAATCGCAGGACGCACTATGCCCCATGTTCTCGACCTGACAGACCGCCACAACCAAGACATTCAGAAACGCTCTGTGGAACTGGCCCGGCATCCTGAAGACGTCCTCCTCGCCCTGCGCAGCCTGCGTGCCCAAGAAGGCCAGACCGAACTGGTCATGCCCCGGCACCATGACATTCCGTCTGCGCCGCACCTCAATAAAATCTTGTACCAGGTCTACGACCGGTCCCCGGAGAGCTACCAGGACCTCGTCAGCACACCCGGCGTGGGCGCCAGCACCATGCGGGCCCTGGCCATGGTGTCGGAAATTATATTCGGATCGCCGCTGACCTATCACGACCCTGTGCGCTACAGCTTTGCTCACGGGGGCAAAGATTCCATCCCCTTCCCTGTCAACCGCGATGATTACACCACGTCTCTTCGTGTTCTCGAAGACGCTCTCGGCCGAGCCAAAGTCGATGACCGCACCAAAATGGACAGTCTGCGCCGGCTGGCACAGATCACCCCCTAACCGGCGATCGTAAAAAATCCCGTCTTGTGCTATGATTCGCCCTATATCGACGGTTATCGCCTGCCCGCGTGCGCGCGTGCGCTGGCCGACCGGAATGTCAAAGGAGAGATCAGCTTGCGCATTGTGGTTAGCGGGGGTTCAGGGTTTATCGGGCACGCCATCGTGGCCCGGCTAATGGATATGGGAATGGACGTCGTGGTCGCCGATCTCGTGCCGTCCCGGCATGCCCATGTCAATCAGGTGGTGGGTGATCTGCTTGACCGCACAACAGTGGAAAACAGTCTGACGCCAGGAACTGACGCCGTAATTCATCTGGCGGGATTCACGTCGGTGCTCAAATCTATCCCAATCCCCTATCAAGTCTATGAAACCAATTTGAAAATGACAGCCGACCTCTTGGAACGCTCCCGGCAGATTGGAGTCAAGCATTTCGTGTTTGCCTCATCCAATGCCGTCGTCGGCAATGTCGGTTCGCAGTTCATTAATGAAGACATGGTACTCCACCCCCTCACCCCCTATGGGGCGACCAAGGCGGCGGCCGAAATGCTCATATCCGCCTACACCGCGGCTTATGGCATTCAAGGCTGTGCTGTGCGCCTGACCAATGTCTACGGAACGGGCATGAACCACAAGGACAGCATGATCCCGCGTCTGATGCGCGCGGCATTGGGACAGGCTCCCGTACACATTTACGGGGACGGCGAACAGGTGCGCGACTACATTTATCTCGGTGACGTGGTCGAAGCGTTTGTCACCGCCCTCACAGACGGCATCACCGGGCCTCTAACCACAGGGTTTGGCCGGTCGGTCAGCGTGAACACCCTGTGTGACCTGGCGTCCCAAGCCGTGGGCCGCCCGATTCCCCTGGATCACGTCCCCGCTGTTCCCGGAGAGATGCCCGCCGTAATTGTCGACATCGCCAAACTCCGGAGCTTCGGCCTCCAGCCTAAAGTCGACTTGCCTGAAGGTCTCAAAGCCGTATGGGAAGACTTTCAGACTTTCCAGTGAAACCTAGCTTGGCAAAAAAACCGCCTGCCCTGGCCGTCAGGGACGGGCGGTTCTCTCCTTTGCGGCGCGTGTGACAACACCCGCAACCGCTGCGTTGAAGGGTATTTTTGGCTCAATCCCCATTCCCGCCGTGGCGGGACTGCTTTAGGCCTGCCTCCGCTTCCATGCCCACAGCCCCGCAAAAGCCGCCAGCACTGCCGCCACACCCACGGCGGAGCCCTCCAGCCCGACCATCACACTGCCCGGTCGGTACCGGAATACGACTTGGTACCGGCCCCGGGGCACTGCAATTTCCTGAATCAGGCCTGCCGCTGAAACCGGCACTGTCCAAGACTTTCTTGGCCCCGACACAGTGGCGGTCCAACCTGGCTGGTAGGCTTCACTCCGCATGAGATGGGTAGGGCGCGACGCGTCCACGAGGACCGTGTCCTGCCCTTGCAGAGTCGTCCGGGTCACGGTTGCGGTCCCGGCAGATTTTCCTTGGGCCAGCCAGACCCGGCCCAGCCGGGCACTATTGTGAAAGATCCCGAATTCCCCTACGGTTCCCGAAAACTTCCACTGCGGAAATGCCATTTGCTGCTGGAGCGCACCCTGAAGCTGGTAGACCTTTCCACTTCCGGCCACAATCACGGCCGCCCCAATCAGCCCCGGCGTTCTCCTGGTCTCCTGCACAGCGATTCCCGCCAAAGGAACCGGCGGCAAGGACAGCGTCACAGTCTTTCCCGACACGGACATTTTAGGTGTGTACCACTTTTCCTGACCCGATCCGGCCACAATCCCCCCCACACGCCA
>JAKAAS010000103.1 GCA_021802225.1 Bacillota bacterium | reverse complement strand
CTTGAATCAGTGTCAAGAACGACATGGTGGAAGTATAGGAGTTCAGGGCGTTCGCCGTCATGGTGCCCAAAACAATCGCCAGTTCCGCCAACGACGCAAACTTTCCCATCAAATGCTGAACGATGCCTATCGCAGACAAATTGCCTAATCCGATGGAACCCGCAACACCGCCTACGACCTCGACCCACACGCAAGATAGCCACGATCCCCAGAACGTCAGCCAGAAAACATGCGGACGAGAAGTGTTGTCGGGAAGATATCGTGTGTAATCCGATACATACGTAGACCAGCTGAAGGAATAGCTAGCCACGGCCGCCAAAAGCAAGAGGAATGCCCCATAGTTTCCACCAGCCGTCGCTTTGATAGCTCCCCAGTTCATGATGGCCCCGATGGTTAAAGCGATAAACAAGGCCCCCTGGACATAAGCCATCCAGTGCTCAAAACGGTGAATCATGTGGTGACCTAAATAGACGATAGAGCCTTGGGCAATAATCATAACAACAAAAGCCAATCCGATATTCATGTGAAGCAATGCCGCTAACGCAGTTCCTCCTATGGCAGTATTGACAATGTACCATCCTAAAGACGAGATAGCGTTCATTCCCGCAGGAAGGTAGTTCCCCTTATGACCAAACAATGCCCGTGACAACGGCATCTGAGCCAGACCATAACCCACTCCCGCAGCCGCAGTCAGGCCCAGAAGAAGAGAGGCAATGACATTACCGATCACCACCGCCCATACTGTCTGCGTGAGGTTTAGTCCCAGTACCGGGCCCAATACTCCCACCAAGAACGGGGGCATCCCTAAATTGGCTGACCACCACAGAGTAAATTGCTGACGGGGAGATCCCCGTCGTTTGTCTTTCGCAATGGGTTCAATTCCCATTGAGTCCCTCGCCGTTGTGGCACCGCTCATTTTTCCACCTCCCTAAGATTAGGCATATTGTATACCACAATTGCCTAGTTGTGGGGCAATTTCGTTAATTATTTGTGCTACGTCACAAATACTCGATGTTGCCATGCGCCACCACGGCCGAACAAGATCACATCGGAGCCGATTCGGTTCTTGTTAATGTCCTCCCAATCGGCCATTGCCGGTTCTTGGAGAAACCGCCAGCTGAGCCAACTGTCACAGGAGGTGTTGACCCATCATGAGTCAACGTGCCACCTTGGCTGATGCAGACATTGATACGCTCTTTTCCCGCCGCTTTTCCAGGGCCCGCGGCAGACCCTTTTTTGCCCCCGGGGCGAGGCCCAGTCAGATAATATCTCAATGGCTAAATTTGATCGGAGATTCTGCTTTTGGTTGAAAAATTTATTGCCATACTATATACTTTAGAAAAAAATCATTCAGGGATGGCTTTATGAACATTCGTGTGTTGCAAGAACAGCTTCGCCTGGTTATCCCATCGTCTTCCCCTTCCATTCGCAAAGCGTTGGAATGGCTGGTGGAGCATCTGCCCGAAATCGCATGGAACGGTATCGGCACAGTATCGAAATTGGCAGATGTCAGCCCATCCACTATGGTTCGAGCCATTCAGCAGACTGGATTTGCTGGGTACAATGCGCTCCAACACAAGGTGAGGGCTATTGTGCCGGAAAGCTCCCTCGCCTGGAAGCTTTTCCAGGAAAGGACAATCGGCACGCAAAACTTGGTGAGTGACGTCATTGCCCGCGAGATATCTCATCTTGAACTGATGGAGGCGTCAATAGCCCCTGTCTTAGATTCGCTCATCACCCGTCTCCTTGAGGCCCCCAATATTCTGATCGTCGCGGGTCTGCTTACAACTGCGATTGCGGAACACCTGGCCTTACATCTGCGTCTTTTGCTCGGTTCAGTACACTTCGCCGAGGCATCCTCCAGCGAAGCGTGGCTGCGGCTGCGTGATATCCGTGAAGGAGACGTGGTACTCGGGGTAAGCTATCCCCGCTACGCTGAAGCCACTCAATGGTTGCTGGAGAAAGCACGCAGACGCACGCCGCATGTGCTGTTGATTACGGATGCCAACGGTCCTGAACTGACCGCTGTCTCGATGACCGTGCGCCTACCTATGGTCTCCCACTACCACGTGGATTCGTCAACCGCGCTCATGGTGCTCATTCCCATCCTTGCGCGCAGCATGGCTGAAAGAGATCCCGACCGGATTCTGCGCAATCTTCACGGAGCTGATGAAATCTGGCGAGAGCTAACAAGTTATCGAACACGCCCACATCGACCTAACGATCACATTTGAAATATTGACAGTCTTGAGCTATTTTGCTCCTTGCTCCGTGACCTAAAGCTTTATGTCCAATAGTTTCCAGAAAGGTCGTGATCGTTAGTGACCAACAGGCTCATTGCCACTATGGCGGTCGCCGGGACACTGTCTCTCACCTTAGCCGGATGCGGGGCCATCAAGAATGCCGCGCATAGCCCGTCCGTACCCGGCGCTACCGTTGTAGTAGCTGAAGCGCCTCAGACTCCTCCGAGCTGGTTTTTCCCGGTCATCAATGCCACAGATTTTACGGAATTGAATGTGCAAATGGAGTTCTTGATGTACCGTCCCCTCATCTATCTGACCAAAAACAACCGTGTTGACTATGCTCGGTCTCTCGCTAGCCATATCACAGTCAATCCTCAGGGGAGCACTTACGTGATCACCTTGGGCAACCGCTACCGGTGGTCTAACGGACGACCCGTTACAGCCCAAGATGTCGTCTTTACTGTCAACTTGATGAAAGCTGCCAGTCAGCCTAATGCTCCGTGGGTATTTGGGGGTCTGGGCAGCGGCGGCATGCCGGACGACTGGCAAAGTGTCACGGCCCAAGGCGCTCATACGGTTGTGGTCCACCTAGCTCATCCCGCTAATCCTGTATGGTTTATTCATAACGGTCTGAGCCAGGTATTCCCCGTGCCACAATCTGTTTGGGACAAATATCCAGAAAATATGAACAAGGAACTGCAGATGATTTTGGCTGCGGGCAATACCCCCACAAACCCGCTCTACCATGTTATCGACGGTCCTTTTAAATTTCTCAAATGGCAACCCAATGAGTATTGGGCCTTTGTCCCCAATCCTCACTTTGGAGGCCACAAAGCGTCGATAGCTCATCTGATCTTCCAATACGAGGCATCATCCAGTGCCCAGTTTGTTGGATTGCGCAACGGCACTATATCCGTAGGCTATTTACCTCCCTCCATGTGGAACGCACGGAAAGATCTCACGCATGACGTTCTTTCTTCCAGCTACCTCTTTGCTATGAACTATATTGCACCCAATTTGAACCCTAAGGCCCCTGGAAGTATTGGCGCGGCGTTTTCGCACCTTTATGTTCGCCAAGCTCTCGAAATGGGTATTGATCAAAAAGGCATTATCCAGGCTTTGTATCATGGAGAGGGGGTGGCCACAGATGGACCAATTCCTCCGAAACCGGCTACGGCATTTTACGATCCGTCGCTGGAAACCCCCGTCTATCCCTTCGATCCATCCCGTGGCAAGGCATTGCTCAAAGAGCACGGCTGGCGTCTGGTAAACGGTGTGATGAGCAAAGGCGGCCAGAGCCTAAAACTGACTATGCTCTATGCCTCAGGAAGCGTGACTGAAACCGACCTGATGCAGGTTCTCAAGAGCGACTGGGCTAGGGAAGGTATTCAAGTCAGTCTACAATCCATGCCCTTGAATCAAGTCTTTGGCGAGGTCAGCCAATCTGACCCAACAAGGTGGCAAATGGGATATTGGGGCGCCGGTTTGGCATACCAGTACAATTATTACCCGACGGGAGGGTCCATGTTTGCCACAGGCGGTGCCTACAACGACAGCGGCTACACCAACCTAAAGGCCAACCAATTGATCCATGAAACCTACCTCCCGGGAACAACAGCGCAGATCCAAGAGAGGATGGACGCCTACCAAGAGTTTGTGGCACACCAACTTCCCGTTTTATGGATGCCGTGGTTTCCCTCGGGCTATGCCCGTGTAATCGGACTGAATGTCCATGCCAGAACCGTCCATGGCACGGTGAAGTACTTCAATCCCGTCACCGACTATCTTTACGCCAATTACTGGACCGTATCCTCTTAACACTTCACCGTGGCCGTCGCTATCAAGTCGCCCACCGCTATATATTCCTCATCACTGGTGGGCAGGCCCCCCTATCACAATAAGGAGAGAGACTATGCAGATCGAAAGAATCGAACTCGATTTCGTGGAATTGCCTTTAAAGGCTCCATTTCAAACCTCTTTTGGCACCGAACTCCAAAAGTCCACTTGGATTGTTACCGTGTTAGCCGACGGCATTCGGGGATATGCGGAATCCGTCGCCGACTCGGAACCTCTCTACAGCGAAGAAACACATGCAAGCGTCTTCTTTGCCATTAAAAACCACATTCTGCCAAGATTGTGGGGACATGACCTAGGGACTCCTCAGGACTTTCAAGCGCTTGTATCTCCAGTCCGCGGCAATCCTATGGCGAAAGCAGCCATTGAGATGGCACTGTGGGATTGGTTTGCCCGGTCGCGCAATATGCCCTTATGGCAGCTGTTGGGCGGCGACCCTCAGAAGCAAGTCATTCCCGTTGGCGTATCCATTGGCATACAAGAGTCCCCGGATATTTTAGTTCAGGTGGCTGACAAATTCTTGGCAGAAGGGTACCGGCGCCTAAAAGTAAAGATTAAACCGGGGAGCGATTGGCTCCCCTTGTCTCGCCTGCGCTCGCACTTGGGTCCCGATGTCCCGATAATGGCCGATGCCAATGCCTCCTACCGGCTATCCGACGCTGGATCCTTGCAGCAGTTGGACACGTTGCATCTGATGATGATCGAACAGCCTTTGGCTCATGACGACATCGTGGACCATGCCGCTCTTGCCCGGATACTCGCGACCCCCATTTGTCTGGACGAAGCTATCCGCTCTGACCGAGACGCCCGCAAAGCTCTCGCATTGGGCGCCTGCCGCCTGATCAACATCAAACCCGGCCGGATGGGCGGGCATTTCACTGCTCAGCGGGTCCACGATGTGGCACAGCAAGCGAATATACCTGTATGGTGCGGCGGCATGGAAGAAACCGGCATCGGGCGCGCTCATAATCTTCATATGAGCACCTTGCCAAATTTTCTCCTGCCCGGGGACACTTCCGCCAGTTCGCGTTACTTTGCGGAGGATCTGATCGATCCGCCCTTTTTCCTGAATCCCGACGGAACATTAACCGTCCCTGCAGGAATTGGCATCGGGGTCGTGCCCGATGTGAAGCGTATGGCCAAATTGCGCACCTACCATGAAGAGCTGACACCGGGTCCGGCCGCCAGTGGGAGTCCCAGCGGACATCCGGTCACGTTTTAGTGCGCGGCGGAAAGGGCGTGTCGGAAATCTTCCGACACGCCCACCCATGCACAGTGCGAAGGGCCGCAGTAAGTTGGGAAACTTTCCAAGAGTTTCAGGACCGCTTTCTCTAATATAGATAGAGAGAACGAACGCCATTCCTCTTAAGTTGAAGGAGGTTTCATGATGGACAAATCGAATATTGACCGCCGTGAGGACTATGCTCTCCGCTTTGTGCCGCAGAGCTTCCGCCTGTGGCACTGGACCAGCATTTTCAGCGTGCTGATTGGTGTCTCCACCGCCATGTTTTTCTTGTCTTGGGGAAGCGAACTCACGCTGGAGTATGGAACATGGCCCACAATTTGGGGCATGGTGTTCGGTGTGCTGTTTATTGGATCGGTCGGTTTTTTCTTTAGCTGGGTGGGATCCAAAACCGGGCTGGACAGCGATTTGATCACCCGCGGCAGCGGCTACGGTTTTATGGGTTCCGCCATCGCGTCCATTTTGTACAGTTTCAACTACATCATGTTCTTCGCTTTTGAGGGTTCGATCCTGGTAGGCGCGCTTCAAGCGAGCACTCCAAGCGTCTCGCCGCTAGTTTGGGAAACCCTCATCGGCGTTGTCTTTATCATTCTGGCGTCATGGGGCATGAAGTTTCTCAGCTGGCTCATGTGGGTTACATTGCCTATTTACGTTCTGGCCGTTGCGGCCGTCTGGTATCATGTCGCCCACCTTCCCCACCTGGTGCCGTGGCTCAGTTACCGGCCCGCAGTAGCCCCTTCCACCACCGCCGGCCCCATTTTGCTGCAACTGGCTGCGACCGTGTTTGCGCTAATCAGCATGGGCACTCAGGGTGCCGACCTCGGACGCTTCGTCCGTCCTAAAGACACGGCCATTGGTTCATTCTTCAACGGTTATGTGGTGATGATCGTCACGTTTTTGGGTGTCGTGCTGATCGGTTCGTATTTTGGCTTGGAACTGCACCAAACCAATCCCGGCACGTACTTTACCTCGATTCTTGGGGTAGGCGGCCTGCTGATCGTTTTAATCACCCAAGTCCGCATCAACTCCATCAACGTGTACAGCGGCTCTCTGGCCTACTCCAATTTCTTCGCCCGGGTCTTTCACTTTACACCGGGACGGCAATGGTGGGGGATACTGACCGCCATCTTAGGCACCGCACTGATGATGGGTGACATCTTCGCCCACATGCTGCAAATTCTCACATTCGAGGGCGTCTTTATCATTGCCTGGGCTATGACAGTGGTCTCAG
>JAKAAS010000102.1 GCA_021802225.1 Bacillota bacterium | reverse complement strand
TCCTGCACCAAAGATTTATGATGCCACGGCCGCGTGGCTGGATACGCCGCTGTACTAAGGTTCTCTGATCCAGCCGAGAATTGAGGCAAATACGGTATACTGCTGTGAAAGGAGAGCCGCTATGCCCGAATCCCTCGACGTGTTACTCCAACGCGTGACGATGCAGCAACAACAAATTGCCAAGGCGCGGCCTCTGCCTGGGGCAACGCTGCGCAGTTTGTTGGATGATTTCCTCATTCGCTTCGTCCATGATACCACTGCCCTGGAAGGGAATACGCTCACCTTGCACGAAACGCAAGTGGTGTTGGAACAGGGCATTACCATCGGAGGGAAAACGATTCAGGAACACCTGGAAGTCACGAATAGCGCAGCGGCGTGGCATGCATTGGAACAATGGGTGCAGTCTGCTGAGCCTCTGACCGAAACAGTGATGACTCATCTGCACCGACTGACGGTGCAGGGGATTCTTGACGGCGACGCAGGCCACTACCGGACGGTTCCCGTTTTTATTCGCGGCTCGCGTCATGTCCCTCCCAATCCCGTCCGAGTACCGGAGGCCATGGCAGACTGTGTGAAGCGGTTTGCCCACCGTCCCGAGTCCTTGCATCCGGTTGTCTTTGCCGCGCAAGCCCATATTCAGCTGGCGGCTATCCATCCGTTTGTGGATGGGAACGGGCGGGTCTCGCGTCTTCTGGTGAATGGCTGTTTGTTGCGTGACAGCTATCGCCCGCATCGTATCCTGCCACGTCCCGAGCGGAATATCTCACCACATTGGAACACGCGCAAATCACTGGGGATGTCGATCCCTTTTTTCACGTGACGGCGGAAGCGGTCGACTGGATGCAACAGCGTTATCTCCTCGCTATTCGCCAAACCTTGGATCCGGGTTGCCCCCGTTCGGGGCCTTCGCTCTGAAGTGCGCGCCCTCCGCTATGGGAGTGGGGGCGCGATTCGCATCGCACTGGCCTGGGCAAAGTGCCCCGGATTTCTCCCGCAGAATCCTTCTGCGGCATTTTTTATGCCAGACGATGACAGGAGATTCCCACATGCCGTCTCACCCGTTGGATCCCCACACATGGAATGATGCCGCTCGCTACGTCTTCGCCGGGCTCTTTCGCAAATTTGGTGATATAGCCGGAAAGTCTCTGGGATTTTCGGGTATGGCAACCGGCCCATCTCCAAAGTGCAGGAGGGAGGCGAATGCGCCGGGATGGAGTTCCTTACTGGCTCTTGTGCCGAATTCGGCATAAGAGCCAGAAGCCATTGGGCTCCTCAAGGTAGAACCACTGGGAGAGGAATGTAGCGCTCTTTGGGCCCAACTAGTCCTCTATCAGAGACCATCGCCAGTGGCAGAATCTCCACCCGCGGGCCATACGGCCCGGGACTGTCAATGTCGGGGCAGGATAATGACAGCCGGGAAAGAGTGGGATATGCTTGGAAGAGCGTTGCGGGCTAGCCGGGGGGATGAACTGGGGTGGCAATGAAAGTGCCAACATGGAAAATGGCTGCCTACAGCGCGAACCAGTTGGGGGTCAATTTGCTCTGGCAAGCCTTCAACACCGTGGCGGTATTTTATTATGTGACAGTGCTGAAGGTTCCCGGCGCCACTTTGTCGGAGGGGCTCATCGCCTTTGGCATCATCAACGCGTTCTTTAACCTCGCGGCAGGCTATGCCAGTGACCGCACCAGCACGCGCTGGGGCCGCCGCATCCCTTACGTGGTGGCGACAGCCCTGCCCTTTGGGCTGGCTTTTTACTTTTTGTTCCGGCCCCCTGCGGTGAGCGCCTCGGCCCTGATTGTGTATTTCGTTGCGCTGACATTTCTCTTCGATTTCTTTTTCACGGTGACGACTCTGAATATCATGGCCCTGTTCCCCGAAATGTACCAAGAACCCCGCCAACGCAATTTTGTTTCGGCCCTCTCACAGGTTTTTGGCATCACCGGCCTGATTTTAGGAGTGGCCCTGTCCAAGTCGTTGGGGCAGACTATTGGCTGGAGCGCGATGGCTCTGGCTTTTGGGCTGTTGGGGGCGGCTTCGGTCTATGTGGCGCTGCTGGGCAGTTTCGAAAACCCGGTTTACCGGGCCGTTCCGGCTTTTCCTCTGAAGCAGGCCCTGACCGCGACGTTTTCCAACCGCCGGTTTGTCCACTATGTCGTGGCCAGTTTTCTGATTCAACTGGTCACGACCATGCTCACGACGATTGCCGCGTTTTATACCAAATACGTCGTGCCCCTCAGCGCCCTTGATTACAGCCTCTTTATGGGGGCTATTTTTGTAGTGGCTGTCCCCGTGTCTTTTGTCTGGGCAAAAATAGCGAACCGCCTGTCCAATGCCGTGGCCGCTCTGCTCAGCACGGCCCTGTGCGCGGTGACTTTGACGGCATTTCTGTTTGATCGCACAGCTTCGTCTGTCATTGTCACCGGGGTCGTGCTGGGACTATCCATTTCAGGATTTCTGGTGTTGCTAAATGTGCTGCTGGCCGATGTCATTGATTACGACGCCCAGCGTACCGGCCAGCGCCGCGAGGGTATGTATTTGGGGATGAACGGCTTCATTGTGCGCATAGGGCTGTCGGTGCAGTATGCCATCATGGCGGTATTCTTCTCTGTCAGCGGATTCAACGCGGCCCGTACGGTCCAGAGCGTCCGCGCCGTCTGGG
The DNA here is from genome assembly GCA_021802225.1 of Bacillota bacterium. The sequence continues at coordinate 3,912 of JAKAAS010000102.1, read as the reverse complement.
GTTTTCGAATATTGCTGGGCGCCCTGCCCGTCGTCTTCCTCATCATTGCCCTGATTTTCTTGGTGGCGTACCGCCAAGACACCCAAAGGGCGTGATATGCTCCTCATTCGTGGGGTGGCTCCTGGTTATGGGCAAGGCGCGGAGCCATGATGGCCCAGACCATCCAGACGACAACAAACAGCGTGGTCAGCGCGCCGCTCCCCCAAATGCTGGAGAGGCTGGGGTTGGCTGTGACCGTCAGCAGCACCAGGAGGTGGCGGGCTGAGGCCAGGGACAGCAGGATGATTATCAATTCCGGGCGGATGTGGTGGGTCGACTGCATGACCCTGGCGGTATGCGCCAGCTCAGCAAATAAAAAGGCCAGCATCAGGGGATCGACGCTGGTGTGAAGTGCGCCCAACAGATTAGGGTATGCCGTGACCCACTGCCATATGGCCGACCCAATGGCGAGAGCCGTGGCCAGAGTGAAGGCCGCGGTCATGGTGCCCCACAGCCAGGATTCAAATTCATAGCGCATCGCGGTCTCCCCCTCTATATAATAGCGTTGATGATACACTAGAATCCTTGCCTTGTACAAGTGCAATGAGCCGTCCGGACCATAATTGGGCATTGTGGCGGTGCGGGGCGAGACTGGCTGCGGGCGGTTTTGGGTTTGCGCGCTTGCGGTGCGCTGGCAATAAAAATCTGATACCGTTAGTGCAGGAGGGTTTGAAGGCGGAAAATACCGAGGAGGGGTCCGCAGCAATGGGGATGGACCGGGAGGCTCAGCAATTCTGGAAGCAGAGGCGCCGCGAAATGCTGCGCCGCAGCCACCATGGGCGCGGGGGGCAGGGCACCCCTGTCACTTTTGCCATTATTGCGCTGATGGTGCTGGGGTGGCTTGTGCAAAACTTTTTCCCTGGCTGGCTGTTTTACGCATCGGTTTACGGGGGGCGTCTGGGATTTATCCTGGTGTCCACCATACTGCCAGGAAGCTTGATTGGACTGCTTTTTGACGGGCTGTTTGTGTGGCTCATCGGATCGGAATTAGAGAGGACTATGCGGCCATGGCAATACCTCATTGTGTTTTTCGGGGCAGGTATTGTGGGTGGCACGGTGATGACCGTAATGGGAGCAGGCGCTGAGGCTCTTTCCGTGTTTGGCCTGGCCGGGGCCTATGTCTATGCGATGTCCCACTTCAGCTATCAGGGTGCGGTGCGGTGGGCTCTGGTGCTTCTGGTGATCAATGTGGTGCTGTCGGGATTTCACCCCGCTGTCCTCATCGGCATGGCGGGAGCATTCGGCACGGGGCTTGGCTTGGCGTGGAGCATGGGGGCGGGCGGGCGTTAGCCGCGAGCGCCTGGAAATTGGGGGATATGGGGAGTGGCGAAAATGCTTCAAGTGCGTCCGCCGGGAACGCCGGAAGACGGTACGTGGGCGGGTGCCTTGTGGAGGCAAGAGTGGGGCGGGGACGTCATGATGTCCAAGGGACAGCCTCACCATATGGGGGACCTTCACCTGCTGATTGGCTGGCGGGGCAGTGAACGGGTGGGGCTGGCTGCCTACCGCTGTGAAGCCGCCGGGGCCGAACTGGTGAGCATTAATGCCGTGGAGAAAGGAGCCGGCATTGGGAGCGTGATGCTTGACGCCGTCGAGCGCTTCAGTTTGGCATCTGGCTTGGCCAGAATATGGCTTGTGACCTCCAATGACAATCTTGACGCACTGCGGTTCTATCAGAGGAGAGGCTACCGCATTGTGGCGGTCCACAGAGGTGCAGTGGACCGTGCGCGCCAGCTGAAGCCCTCCATTCCCCGCGAGGGATTCTACGATATTCCCGTTCATGATGAGATGGAACTCGAGAAACTCCTGACATGATTGCCTGCGGACTTGCTGCTGCGGACTGCGAAAATGCTGCGGAGCGTATTTTCATGGGTTCGGTTTAGTAGCAGCCTCTCCTGAATGACGGGTGCCGAAGAACCCTGAGTGGGCGATACCTGGTTCACTTAGGGCTGGGTTCTTAGGACCGGAGAAAGTCAATCCAAAAGGCCGGGCCGAATTGGGCCGTATGACGGTCGTGGCGCCCTGCGCGGACCTCTATCATAGTCATCAGGTGAGTCAATCGGGATGATACGATAGATGTCGGGGCGGGTGAGCATATGGTCGCAAAACACTATTCAGAGGAACTCAAAAGCAAAATTCGCCGGGATCTATGCCGGCTGCCTTCTGCGGCTTCCATTGCCCGGGCGTACAGTGTGCCCGTAACCTTCGTGCAGAATATCGCCCGCCAGCTTCCCTGCCGGCAGGCGCAGTCCGCAATTTACGACGAATATGTGCATGAACTGCACCAGTACAAAGCACAGATCGATGACTGTATGCATTACCAGAAACACCTAGAGGCGCAACTCGAGGAACGGGATATTGAGTTGGCCCACATGTTGGAGATGAGCCGAATTCACGCGCCTGCCGGGCCATGCAAGGGCAAGGAGCGCCGTGTCTCTACTGACTTGCCGCCTGCCGCCAAATAGAGAATCCGTCGCAGAGCAGAGCTCTGAAGTTTAAGAGAGGGGTTCTGGAATCTGCATGAGTTCTATGCCGGCGGACTGGGCCAGGCTCCAGGTTTCCGGACTGTCATAGGGGCGGAGAAAAAATATCCGGTGGATTCCCGCCTGGGCCAGAGCGCGGGCACAGAAACGGCAGGGCAGGTCGGTGCAGTAGAGGTCGGCTCCTTCAGTGCCTATGCCGTAGCGGGCACACTGCAAAAGGGCATTCAGTTCGGCGTGAATGGTGCGCACGCAGTGACCGTTTTCCATCAGGCAACCGACTTCGAGACAATGGGGCTGCCCGGAGGGTGCCCCATTATAGCCGGTAGCGATGACCCGCTGGTCACGCACCAATACAGCTCCCACTGCGCGCCGGGGACAAGTGGAGCGGGTGGCTACGAGCTGGCTCATGGTGCTGAAATATTCCGTCCATGAGATGCGCGGAGAATTTTCTGCGGCAGGCTGTTGTGGCGTCATAACCCTATTGTACCTGAGTGGGCGGCCGGAGGTCCATACCGCAGCATAGCCGGAGAGATCCGCTGCGAGCGTGGGTCACGGGCCTTGCACAGCGTTGAGAGACAGCCCGTTCATATAACTGTTGGGGGGCGCGCGGAAATGGCTTACGCTCTGCACGTACAAGGATTCCGACAGTGGGGTGAGCAGGTGTGCGTCAGCCTGACGGGCGCTGAGCATGGGGTTCATGCTCCACGGGGTAGGTGAGGCTAACGGGAGGGGAACAAGGCCGTGGACGGTCGGCATCGCCATGCCGCCGTAAGACCAGGGTGTCACCTGCAGCCCTTCGCTGCTGCCCGTGGTGAAACTGACTGTGTGGCGTGGGCTTGGGGCAATCGACCCCCATATCAGTGTCTTGAGCGCTGCGGACTGCGCGCCCGATGGTCCTAAAGTTTCCGGAATGCCGGGGGTCGTCGCGGTCCACAGGATGCGGCCGGAGGGTGCCTTGAGAATAATGGTCGCCGTCAAGTCCGCAAAGTTTTTCGGCCAGGGATTTCCGCTCCAGTGGAAGAGACCGTGGCGGACCCGCAACGTCTGCTGGAAGATCGGAGTGTTGTCCCCGGGCAGCGCCTGGATTTGCATGGTGACGGCGCCGGGATCCGGACTGTATCCCCACAGCGTGAGCGAGGACAGGGGAGTGTAGGCGAGTCCGGTTTGCAGCACGGCTGCGTAAAATCCGTGGTCTTCCGGCAGACTCGGCACCAAGAGAGTCAGGGATTGGGGGCGGCCTGTCAGGGTATCGGCCGCTGCCGCGGCCACGCGGCTTCTTCCGGGATTCACAGCCAGGATGGTGTACACTCCCTGCCCGGGCAGTGTCAATTGATAGGAGCCGTGTGCAGCGGACACGGTTTGGGCGGACTTTACCCCATTGGCAGCAACC
>JAKAAS010000101.1 GCA_021802225.1 Bacillota bacterium | reverse complement strand
TCCCCGCACGGTGCGTTTGAGTGAGGCGCCGAGCCACGGACTGCCGATCATGCGCTACGATCCGAAATCGCGGGGGGCGGAAGGATATCGGGCGCTCGCCCAGGAGGTGATGGCGCATGGCTAAAGCCCGGGGGCTCGGTCGGGGTTTATCGTCGCTGATTCCTAAAGCGGCAGAAGATTTGGGAAGCGGGGACCGGAGCAATTCTGGGGCCGTGGCAGCGGTGCCGCTGGATCAGGTGGCATCCAACCCGTTTCAGCCGCGGAAGCGGTTTGATGGAGAACAGCTCGAGGAGCTGGCGCAATCCATCAGGACGCACGGGGTTATCCAGCCTGTAGTGGTGCGCCCCGTGGCCGGAGGCTATCAGCTCGTGGCGGGCGAGCGGCGCTTCCGGGCGGCCAAGCTGGCAGGGCTGACGGAGATTCCTGCGCTCATCCGACCTATGTCGGACCCTGACGCGATGGAAATTGCGCTGGTCGAAAATTTGCAGCGGCGGGATTTGAATCCCATGGAAGAGTCATGGGCTTATTTTAAGCTGACGCAGGAGTTGGGATGGACTCAAGAAGCATTGGGTGAGAGAGTGGGCAAATCCCGGTCGCATATCGCCAACTATTTGCGGCTGCTGAATCTGGAAGATGCTATTCAGCAATGGATCGCTGAGGAGACACTGAGTGTCGCTCACGCGAAATTCCTGCTTTCCCAAGATCCCGCGCGGCGGCTCGCGCTGGCCGAGAAATGTGCCCTTGAGGGGTGGACGGTGAAGGAATTGGAGGCGCGGGCTGAGAGTCAGGAGACTGCCAAGGCGAGCCGCCCGCAGAAGGTCGATGTGCATCTGGAGAGAACCCAGGAACAGTTGCGGCGGCGATTCGGGACCAAGGTGCGGGTGCGCGGCGACCTGAAAAAGGGGCGGATCGAGATTCCGTACCGGAGCGTGGATGAATTGGAGCGTATTTTAGATGTGCTGGAGAACGCACCTGATCCGGACGCCGGAGATTTTGTGGTGTAATGTTCCTCAAGGAACATTATGATCAAAATGAGGAACGGCAATGTTCCTTAAGGAACATTCGGCGAACCAAGGAAGGAGTGTTCCTTAAGGAACAATGCCACATGAGTTAGGTGCATTAGTCAATGGAATCGGAATTATTGCCGGATCTTTAATCGGGTTGTTATGGGGCAAGCATCTCGGACATGAGTTCCGGGGACAGGCCCTAAAAGTCATTGGCCTGTTTGTGGTGCTGATTGGCCTAAAAATGGCATGGCCCCTCCCTGACCCTATCAATACCCTGCTGTCGCTGGTGCTGGGGGCGTGGACTGGCTCCATTCTGCGCTTGGACGGGCGTCTCGAACAATTTGGCGTCTGGGCTGAATCCCGCGTCGGCCAGTCGGGGTTTGCTAAAGGCTTTATCGCCGGCACCCTTATTTTCAATGTCGGAGCGATGGCCATTCTAGGCGCGTTTCAGGATGGCCTGACTGGGAAGTTCACCATTTTAGCCACAAAGGCCGTGCTCGACGGAACGACCGCCGTGATTCTCACGTCGGCTGCCGGATGGGGAGTCATGGCTGCAGGGGTTGTGACCGCTCTCTACGAGGGTATTCTGTCTTTGCTGGCCGGAGATTTGTCGGCGGTGCTCAAAGGGGTTTTGCTGACTGACGTGACCGTTGTCGGCGGCATTATGATTGCAGCCATTGGAATAAATTTCATTCTCGACAACGGCACCATAAAGATCGGCAATTTGCTGCCCGCCTTGGTATTTCCACTAATTTTGCTGTGGCTCAAAGGCCACGGGCTCGAATTTCTCTGATTGGGGGATTTTTGGAATGATATCTGATCTATCATTGCAGTGGCTGGCGCTAGGCAGCGCCGGAGTAGCTATCGTTGCGGTGGTTCTGGCCATCTGGGCGCTTTCATCAGCCGCCCGCCTAAGAAAACGGCTGGTCCGCATGATGCGGGGCGGAGGAGTGAATTTAGAAGACTCCATGGCTAAAACCCACGAGGCAGCTCAGACTGCCTCCGCTCTGGCCGGTGCGTTTGATGAGCGGATCGTGCGCCTGGAAGCGAAAACAGCCCAGACCCTCAATAAATTTGGGTTGGTGCGGTTCAACCCATTTGATGATACAGGAGCCGACCTATCTTTTTCCCTGGCCTTGCTCAATGACACGGGCGATGGCATTGCCCTCACCAGCTTGTGGGGCCGCAACGAAGTGCGGCTATACGCCAAGCCGGTCAAGGCCCGCGGCAGCCGCTATGCTCTGAGTCAGGAAGAGCAGCGGGCTATCGACCTTGCCATGACCACGCGGCTGGCCCAAGACGAAGACGGTCCCAAAAGCCGCTAACTCAGGTTGCCACAAAAAAGCGCCCCACAAGGGCGCTTTTTTTCGTGCGTCCCCCAGCATGTGTTTTAAGCTGAAAGCGCTGAATGGGCGATGACCGCAACCGTTAGCCTAAGGCAAAAGTATCCACCGCGCGGAACAATCAGAAGGAAGCCGTCGTCAAGCATCTGGCTGGACGACGGGAGTGCATGGCCTCCACCCGCTTCGTGGGATCCGCTACCGCTTTCAGGTTATCATCTGGACCCACTGGAAGCGGATCCGCTTTGGGGCTTCCCGAATGGCGTGCGCCAGGGGTTTGTCAGCTCCTCTGCTGTATGCAATAGCCTGTCTGCGCTGGCAGTGAACCGCCGAATGCCGAACGGCACCTATCCACCCGGTGTGCCGGGTGTTCCAAAAATTCTATTGGCTGGACAGCCCGAAATCCTATCCTAACCCCAAACTATGCACAAACGCCTCGGATATGCATGAGGCCATTTTCATGACAAGGTTCAGGCGGGTGTTCTGCAAGACAAAAAACTCCATAAATCCTCCCACGTTGACCGTACCCGTCAAGTGATAGCGGCCCACGGCGGGCAGCTGCTTGTTGACCCCGGCGCCAGGCCGGAGGGGACCGAAACTGGCGGTGATGTTGCCCACATCCGTCAGCTTCCCCAAAGACGCATCAATGGCCAGCACCCGGCTGGTCAGGAGGGAGGGATAGGAGCGGATCACATCTGCCAAGTTGGCTGCGTGCACCGGCTCCTCTAGGGTTCCCAGAATCCGGATCGGGTGAAGCCGAGCCAGACTCAGATTGGTGCCCACCACAGGGCCCAGCGCGTCACCGGTCGACCGGTCCGTCCCAATGCACACAATGACCTCGGGAATTCCTTCGCGGCGCCAGAGCCACTTCAGCGCTCCACTCAACTCTAGTACCGCCCCTGGCGCATCATATTGAATGCGCTTATCTGCATACCCGCCGGTGCGGTTGACTCCCGCTGTATCTGCCAACACGGTTCCCCCCATATCTGTTATGACTATTTTATCCAACTCGCCACATAGATGTACTGAAAAGGGGGAAATCCATGCGCTCCACATCGGCAGCGGTTGCAATGGCTTATACTGGCACGGTTATCGGTGCGGGTTTTGCCAGCGGACAGGAAATTTGGCAGTTTTTCAGCCGGTTCGGCTATTGGGGAGGATGGGGCATCGCGTTGGCCTGTCTGGGATTCATGGTCATCGGGAGGCTGGCTTTGGAAAGGGGGAGAGGCGGTACCCGGGAGTTCGGCGCGCTGTTGGCCTCTGCTTATCCCCCGTGGGCTGCTGCTGTGGGCGAGGGCCTGACGGCCGCTTTCCTCGCCATTGGCATCGTCGTGGTGGTCGCTGGCGGCGGCGCGGCTCTCAGTTATTTTGGGATTGCGCCCCTAGCCGGCAAGCTGCTGACTCTAGTACTGGTTGTGGGAATTGCCACCCGCGGCGGGCGGGCGGTGACGGCCGCCAATTCGGCCGTCGTTCCCTATCTCATTCTCGTCACCCTCAGTGTTGCCCTCTTCTACCCTGCCCGCCCCCAGGTGCTGCCGCACCTAAGTGTGTCATCGCCATGGGCTTTGTCAGCGGTGCTTTATGTATCGTATAATCTTTTTACAGCCGTGATGGTCCTGTTGGCCTTGGGCCCGCGCTTGCCGTCCGGGCGGGCCACGTGGCGGGCTGCCGGAATAGCGGCCGGTCTCTTGGGGCTCCTGGCCTTCGCGGAGCACAGTGTCTTGCTGCGCTTGCCCCAGATTGGGGACTTGCCCATGCTTGCGGCGGCCCACAGCATACACGCCGGGCTGGGCGCCCTCTTCGCGGCCAGCTTGTGGCTGGCCCTGATGACGACAGGCATTGGCGGAGCATTCGCCCTCGGCCAGCGGTTTGGAAAACCCCGGCTGTGGTGGTTGTTGTTGACAATTTTCTTAACCCCTCTAAGCTTTAAAACCTTAGTGGGATTACTGTATCCGGTGATGGGGTCACTAGCGGTGCTGTTGTGGCTGCCGCTATTCATCACACCCACAAGGAGAGAATGAACCGCCGTGAGTAATAACCAGGGTACCGAACCGCCGACATGGGACAGCCAGGGACAGTTGTGGCTGATTCAGGGGACCCAGGCATGGGACGGCGGGGAACGCGAACAGGCTATGGAGATTTTCAACCGAATAATGGATGTGTACCCAGAGCGGCCGGAGGGCTACAACAAAGCTGGGGTCGTTTACGCTGAAACGGGACAGCTGGACAACGCCGAAAAGTACTTCCTGTTCGCGCTGTCCAAGGACCGCATGCATGTGCCGTCGCTGACCAATCTGGGCAACATCTATCTGGAGCGGGGCCAGGTCACGGAGGCCATCCAGCACTATAGCCTGGCTTTGCAGGCCGACCCCGAATATCCTCCGGCGCACCGAAATCTCGCCATCGCCTACCGCCGGCAGGGACGCATTGGGGCATCGGTGTCGCACCTGAAACGCTCCCAACGGCTGGAGACCCGGAAATTGGATGAAAAGAATCGCGCGGAGCGCCAGCTGGCCCAAAAGGGCACGGTAGCCGCTCCGCCGGCCAAGCACAGGGTCGTGTGGTCTAGGCAGTGGCTGTGGATTGCGGCGGCCCTTCTCCTCGCTTGGTGGCTTTTCACGCGGGGTAAACTATAATGCGTGGGAAACGTTTCTGGGGAGCCAAGGTCCTCGGGATTATGGTCTCCGTCGTGCTCCCGGTGGTTGTGCTGAGCCTGTGGCGACAAAATGCACCAAGTTCCTGGCCGGAAGTGGTGACCTATTTTGGGACATTCCTGCTGGCCGCGGCCGCAGCCCAGTCCGGACTCGTGCTGTGGGGCGCCAGGACAGGGTGGATGGCAGGGCAGGATGTGCTCATTGGCACGGCTGCGGGAGGCGCGGCATGGATTGCCGAAAGGCTCGCGCTCGCGCAGGGCGGGGGAATCGTGGACCCGTCGCTGCTGGCCCTGCTCGCCGCGTACGGCCTGATGGTTTGGCCACATTCCCACCGGCGTCTCTAACACTATTGGAAGGGGGATGCCAAATGCGCTGGGTAGATATTGTCATCCTGCTGTACATCGCAATTGGTGCGGTAAGCGGGATCCGGCGGGGGCTCATTACGGTATTATTCAGTCTCGCCGGCTATATTACAGGCATTATCATCGCAGCCCAGTACCAGGCGGGGCTGACTCAATCTCTTATGGCGGCCCTGCCAATCACCAAGTGGGCTCGCCGGATCCTGCCCGGACCTGCTGCCAGCGTACCAGGGTACACGCTGCAGGCTGACGACCTCATTCACACCCTTATTGCGTTGCTGGTGTTCTTGATTATTGTGGGGGCGGTGGAATTTCTGGGGCGGCTGGTGGGAGAATTCCTCACCCGCCTCGTAAAGACCCTGCGGGTCACCGGATTTCTCAATAAAGCGGGAGGGGCCGCTGCCGGACTCGCTGAACATGGGGTGTTGATCGGACTGGTGATTACTTTGCTCTTCGCCCTGCCCGTCTTCCACCATAGTGCGGTGACACAGCACCTGCGGCACGACCAGCTGGTGATGGTCCTGATGGGGTGGTTTGGACATCTCGCCAAGCTGCCGGGAGGGACATTCCTCTGATGCACTGGCCTCCTCATCTGTTGTGGGATGCCGCCGAATCAGCGGCAATTATCCTGGCTGCCAGCATTTTCCTGCGCGTGATGGGCCGGATTTTCAAGCGTATGGAAACCGGCCGGGGAGCGCGAAACAGCCAGCGCAAAACGACAATCACCCGCCTGCTCACATCGGTGGTGCGGTACCTTACCGACTTCTTTGTCCTCGTCATGATTTTGGGGCGGTTTCAGATTCAGACCACGTCCCTGATTGCCGGGGCGGGCATCCTGGGCTTGGCCATCAGTTTTGGTGCGCAAGGTCTGGTGCAGGACGTTGTGACCGGGATATTTCTGCTCTATGAGGACCAGTTTGGGGTGGGCGACCAGGTGACATTTCCTGCGCTAGCTCTGTCAGGCACCGTGCAGGAAGTGGGCATCCGCATTACCCGGTTGACAGGGCTCTCCGGGGAGACGGTTATTGTCCCCAACCGCCTGATCTTAGAGGTCAAAAACCACAGCCGCGGGCTGGTCAGCGTCACTGTCACCATACCGCAGGCCGCGGGGGAAGACCCAGCTTGCGTGCGCAGTGCCCTCACCCAGGCCGTGGGCGCCGCGCAGGCGCAGGTGCCTGGCGCCGTGCTGGTGGGGATCTCCGCCTTCTTAAGCGGCACCGTGGAGTGGACGGTTACCGCTCCCTCGACACTGAGCACCCAAGCGGCGGCGGGCCGAATTATCCGGGCTGCATCGCTTCGCGCG
>JAKAAS010000100.1 GCA_021802225.1 Bacillota bacterium | reverse complement strand
TCACCGTGAAAGTCCAGGTGGTCGGGGGTCACGTTGGTCACCGCTGCCGCAGCAAACTCCAGGCCACCGATCCGATTCAGGGCAATGGCATGCGAGGATACCTCCAAGATCGCATCCGTTGCCCCCGCTCCGCTGCCGCCCGCAAAAATCTATGGATATGCGGCGCTTCGGGAGTGGTCATGGAAGGGCGGTGGGCCGGGCCTGCTCCTTCCACCGCGTTGGTGCTCCAAAAAGCGACCGTCTGCCCCTGAGTACGCAGCATGGCGGCCAGCATGTAGACCGTCGTAGTTTTGCCGTTAGTGCCCGTGATTCCTGCCAGCCGAAGTTGGCGCGCCGGATGTTGGTAGAGCCGGGCCGCGATCTCAGGCAGAACAGCACGGGGCTCGGCTACAGCCAGGCCGGCAAGGCGGGGGGGAGTGAGAAGGAATGTGACGGCATTTCAGGCATCAAAACAGCATGGGCGCCGTTGGCCGCGGTTTCCGCTACATAGTCGGCTCCACAGTGATGTTGGCCCGACAAAGCTACAAAGAGGCTGCCAGGGACAGCCTGCCGTGAATCCCAACAGATATCCGTGATGGTGGCACTGGACCAAGGTCCAAAGCGTTGTCCTGGAATTCCTGCGGTCAACTCGGCCAACGTCGTCATGAAAAGATCGCCTCCTAAATAGCGGTGCGCGTGTAAGAGCACGCCTCAACCAGACAGTGGCATCATATCCTCGGAGGAATCACCCGGTGCTTGCCCTCACGGTCAGGGACTGGCTCCATATAATGGAATGGCGGGGCAGGCAGTGGCGCGGAAGGCGGACTATTCCAAAGCACCGTGGCGGGTGGTGCGCGAATACTCGTGTGCCGTGTCCCTGTGATGTGCGCGATCCGGATAAGGACTTTGGCCATAAAGTAGATCCCGCGACTGAGCAGGTTCTTCTATTATCTTCTGCTGCCGTTGACACGTCACAGCAAGTATGATAAAATCCTTCCGCATGAGTGGGAGGTAAACGACATGCGTACAATCATTACATTGGCGTGCTCAGATTGCAAACGACGCAATTACACGACGACCAAGAACAAGAAGAATGACCCCAATCGGCTGGAACGCCGGAAATACTGTCGGTGGTGCCGGACCCATACTGTTCATCGCGAAACGCGATAGGTTTCCGGACTCGCAGAAATGGGGAAAATGATGGAAGCAAAGGGCAAAACCACCGTATCGACTGCTGACCGGTCCCGCCGCTATCTCCGCGAGGTCCGGTTTGAATTGAAAAAAGTGGTGTGGCCCACGCCACGCCAGACTTTGTCGTATACAGGGTTCGTGGTGTCTTTTTCTTTACTTGTCGCGCTCATTATCATGGGGCTCGATGCCCTGTTCAATCTGGGGCTGAACCATTTCGTTCGCTAGTACAAGCGCCTTGGAGGCCTTACCCTGACGCCGGCTTGGCGCATTTTTTTGTGAGGGAAGGCGGCTAGTACAGTGGAGAAAAGCTGGTACGTGATACACACCTACTCGGGGTATGAGAACAAAGTGAAGGCAAACCTCGAGAAGCGTGTGGAATCCATGAACATGGGGGACAAAATCTTCCGGATTATGGTCCCCATGGAAGAAGAGCTTGAAGTGAAAGACGGCAAGAAGAAGCTCGTGAAGAAAAAGGTTTTTCCGGGCTATGTCATGGTGGAGATGATCATGACAGATGATTCTTGGTATGTCGTCCGCAATACGCCTGGGGTTACAGGATTTGTGGGCTCAGGGACTCGGCCGATTCCTTTGCTCGAGCATGAGATTCACATGATTCTGGGGAGCGACCTGTCGGGAGTGCCTGAATTGCCGAAGATCAACTTGACGGTAGGCCAGGCGGTTACGGTGACCGAGGGCCCCTTCGAAGGATTTTCTGGGCGTATTGAAGAAGTCTTGGCCGACCGCGGCAAGGTGCGCGTGACGGTTTCGATGTTTGGACGGGAAACCCCGCTTGAGGTGGATTATGCCCAAGTGGCCGAAATTGAGTAAGAAATGAGGGGAAATCGTGCCAAAGAAAGTTAGTGCGGTGATCAAGCTGCAGATTCCAGCTGGCAAGGCGACGCCCGCACCGCCGGTAGGGCCTGCGCTGGGGCAGCATGGCGTGAATATCATGGCGTTCGTCAAAGATTACAATGAACGCACCCAAGCACAGGTGGGCCTGATTATTCCTGTGGAAATCACTGTCTATGAAGACCGGTCCTTTACCTTTGTGACCAAAACTCCGCCGGCAGCCATCTTGATTAAAAAGGCTCTGGGTCTGGAAAGCGGATCTGCCACGCCCAATACCCAAAAGGTGGGCACCCTGACGCGTGATCAGGTGCGGCAGATTGCGGAGACGAAAATGCCCGACTTGAACGCGACCACGATCGAAGCCGCAATGCGGATGATTGAGGGAACGGCGCGCAGCATGGGCGTGGAAGTTGCCGATTAAAGCTTCGTGGGAGGCTACCAAGCCGCTGTACCACAAGGAGGGTTTAGAGTGAGTCTAGGAAAACGATATGCAGAAGCAAACAGTCAGATTGAAAAAGGCCGTCTCTATGATGCCATTGCCGCCATACAGCTAGCCAAAGACACCGCGCATGCCAAATTCGACGAAACCGTTGAGGTGGCCATCCGTCTCGGAGTGGACCCGCGTCACTCGGACCAGGTTGTGCGGGGTGCTGTCGTGCTCCCTCAGGGCATTGGCAAAACTCAGCGTGTGGCAGTATTTGCCAAAGGCGAAAAGGCCAAGGAAGCTGAAGAGGCTGGCGCCGACGTGGTGGGCGCCGAGGATTTGGCGGAACGGGTGCAGGGAGGGTGGACGGACTTTGATGTGGCCGTCGCCACCCCGGATATTATGGCGCTTGTGGGGCGTTTGGGAAAGATTCTCGGCCCCAAGGGTCTGATGCCTAACCCCAAGACTGGGACGGTCACTTTTGATGTAGCGACCGCTGTCAAGGAGATCAAGGCCGGTAAAATCGAGTTCCGGACCGAGAAAGCGGGAATTGTCCATGCTCCTATCGGGAAAGCGAGCTTTGCTCCGGAGCAGCTCGAGGAAAACCTGGCGGTACTGGTCGACGCGCTGAACAAGGCCCGCCCGACTACGGCCAAAGGTGTCTACCTGAAGTCGATTACCATCTCCACGACGATGGGCCCGGGAATCCGCGTCAACCCGCAGTCCGCCCAGCGTGCCATTTAGCCAGGCGAGAACGTTCTGCTGCACCATCCAAGAAGCTCCGGCACATTGCCGGAGCTTCTTGGGCATTGTTGAGGCCGGTGGGATCTTTTGCTGGCCATTTATCTCCCCTCAGGCGTCCTTCGCCACCGTTCGGCGGTGCTCTATGCTATATTGCAAATAATAGGCGGCCAATGCTGCAACCTTTTCCTGTTTGCGGGACTGTGTTTGGCCGCAACCCGGAAACTTAAGGAGGAGTGCTCATGCGTGAGCTCGTTAAACTGGCGGCAGTGCTGGGATCCGTTCTGGCTATCGTGGGGGGAGGGCGCACCGAGCATTTTCACCACATCCTGCAAGGGCTTATCATGGTGTCTGCCGGGATCATCCTCCTGAGCGTGGCCACGGGGGCGACGACGATGCCTAGATCACCGGAGACCTGAAAGTCTTCCGCGAAAAATTGTTGATTTTTCACGGGCTTCGTGGTACCTTTATTGCCGAACCCAAGACAGTGGGTGCCGGTCTCGGCTCAATATCCCGCTTAGGTAGAATTTCGGAGATGTTTTTTTGCTGAGCATATCCTCTGCCGTTCTTGGGTGGAGGTATTTTTTTGTTTAAGGGGGGTGAATGTGTGCCAACACCACAAAAAGCGCAAGTCATTGAAGAGACCCGCCAAGAACTGCAAGCGGCGTCTGGCGCTGTGCTAGCCAATTACCGCGGCTTGACGGTGCAGCAGCTTGGCCAGTTGCGGGAGAATCTTCGCAAAGGCGGCGTCTCTTTCAAGGTTATCAAAAACACCTTGATCAAGCGGGCCGCCGACGAAGTCGGCATTGACGGACTGGAACCCTACCTTGAGGGTCCTACGGCCGTGGCATTTTCGCACGATGATCCGGTGATGGCGGCCAAGATGATGACTCAGGCCGTACGGGAATTCCGCAAAATGGAAATTAAAGCGGGAATCTTAGGAAAACAGGCTTTATCGGCGCAGAGTGTCCGCGAACTGGCGGACCTTCCCAGCCGCGAAGTCTTGCTAAGCAAGCTGGTAGGAACTCTGAACGCTCCCATCCAGCAGTTTGTCTGGGTGCTGAATGCACCGATGACAAATCTGGCGCGCGCCCTCGACCAGGTGCGCCAACAAAAAGAACAGGCCTGAGAAACATTCAGGATATCTAAGGAGGAAAATTAATGGCCAAGGTTGAAGAGATTATTGAAACCGTGAAAGAGATGAATGTGCTAGAATTATCGCAGTTAGTCAAGGCATTGGAAGAAGAGTTCGGTGTGACGGCGGCAGCTCCTGTCGCCATGGCAGCAGCTCCGGCGGCTGGCGGCGCGGCTCCAGTAGCAGAAGAGGTCGAGCAGACAGAGTTTGATGTGATCCTGACTGCCGCTGGCGACAAAAAGGTCCAGGTTATCAAAGCCGTTCGTGAATTGACTGGTCTTTCTCTGACAGAAGCGAAAGCTTTGGTCGACGGGGCTCCCAAGCCGGTGAAGGAGAAGATTTCGAAGGCGGATGCCGATGCAGCGAAGGCTAAATTGGAAGAAGCGGGAGCAACCGCTCAAGTCAAATAGTCGCGCAGTAAGTGTGCCATGTTTAGCCCTCCTCGGGGTCAGGAAATTTATTTCTTGACCTAGGGGTGGGCTTGTGATATTATTTTTAATTGCCATATTTTATAAGCCAATTCATACCAACAGTTGACACGTGTCGGCAACGAACCGCGCAACCATTGGGACCTAAATCAGAACAAGGAGCTGACTGTGAATGGCTTATCCTCTCCAAGCCGAGCACCCGCAGCGGGTGTCTTTTGCGCGCATCAACGAAGTTCTTGACATGCCCAATCTTATTGAGATTCAGCAGAATTCGTACCAGTGGTTTCTGCGCGAAGGATTGCGGGAGATGTTCCGCGACATCTCCCCTATTCAAGATTTTACTGGCAATCTGATTTTAGAGTTTGTGGATTACAATTTGAAGACCCCAAAATATTCGGTGGAAGAGTGTAAAGCCCGGGACGTGACCTTTGCAGCTCCTCTGCACGTGCGTGTGCGCCTGATTAACAAAGAGACCGGAGAGGTCAAGGAACAAGATGTTTTCATGGGGGATTTTCCGCTCATGACGGACAAAGGGACCTTTATCATCAATGGCGCCGAGCGGGTGATTGTCTCCCAATTAGTGCGCTCCCCTGGCGTTTACTTCGGCGAGCAGATTGACCCGTCGGGCAAGCGGCTGTATTTTGCGACCATGATTCCGAACCGGGGAGCCTGGCTGGAATTTGAATCCGATTCCAACGATGTTTTGTCGGTGCGGATAGACCGCACCCGGAAACTGCCCGCCACCATTCTGCTCAGGGCTCTCGGCTTTGGCACGGATGCGCAGATTATTGAGGCGGTCGGGGACGACGAGCGCATCCAGACCACTCTGTCCAAGGACGCGGCCAAGACCCAAGAGGAAGCGCTGATCGAGATCTACAAGCGCTTGCGCCCCGGTGAGCCCCCTACCGTAGAGAGTGCGCAGAGCCTGCTGCAGTCGCTGTTTTTTGATGCCAAGCGCTACGATCTGGCAAACGTGGGCCGCTACAAATTCAACAAGAAGCTCTCCCTGCGGCGCCGCATTGTGGGCACAACGGCGATGGAGACTATTGTCCACCCTGACACCGGGGAAATACTGGCCCGCGAAGGCGACCATATTGAGCGGGAGCAGGCCATTGCGTTGGACGCGGCCAAGGTCAAGACCATTCATGTCGGGCTCGCCAATGGCGAAGAAGTCATGGTGGTGTCCAACGGGCAGCCTGACGGCACTGTGAAAACGGTCACCCGTGAAGATATTGTAGCCTGTTTCAACTATTTGACGACCCTGTTTGAGGGGATCGGGACCACGGACGATATCGACCATTTGGGCAATCGCCGCCTGCGTTCGGTAGGGGAACTGCTGCAAAACCAGTTTCGGGTCGGTCTCAGCCGCATGGAGCGGGTGGTGCGTGAGCGGATGACAATTCAGGACATTGAGTCCATCACCCCCCAGGCTCTGATCAATATCCGCCCAGTCGTGGCTGCCGTGAAGGAGTTTTTCGGGTCTTCCCAGCTCTCGCAGTTTATGGACCAGACCAATCCTCTGGCGGAGCTCACCCACAAGAGGCGGCTTTCCGCTCTGGGGCCGGGCGGTCTCTCGCGTGAGCGGGCAGGATTTGAAGTGCGCGATGTCCACCATTCCCATTATGGGCGCATGTGCCCCATTGAGACCCCAGAAGGTCCCAACATCGGTCTGATCGGATCCTTGTCCACATTTGCCCGCATCAATGCCTATGGCTTTATCGAGACGCCCTACCGCAAGGTTGACAAAGACCATGGCCGGGTCACGGATGAGATTGTTTACCTGACGGCCGACGAAGAAGATGACACCGTTATTGCCCAGGCCAACGAGCCGTTAAGCGATGACGGCCATTTCGTGGCTCCACGGGTCACGGTGCGCTCGCGCCATGAGATTCTGGAAGAGACGCCGGAACGGGTCGACTACATGGATG
>JAKAAS010000099.1 GCA_021802225.1 Bacillota bacterium | reverse complement strand
GCGAATTTTAGGAGGTGAGGCTATGCACCCGCGCTTAACTCAGATGACCAGCAAATCCGGATGAGGGTGCAAGTTAGGTCCGGAGGACCTAACCATGGCACTGAGTTTTGTGCCGCCCCGCCTGACACTGGACCCTGACGTTCTGGTGGGCAATGAAACCCACGACGACGCAGGCATTTACCGCCTCACGGCAGATCAGGCCCTGGTGCAAACCGTGGACTTTCTGACGCCCGTGGTGGACGATCCGGAACTGTTCGGCAAAGTTGCCGCAGCGAATTCCCTGTCTGATGTGTATGCGATGGGCGGGGTTCCCGTGACGGCCTTGAATTTGCTGGCCGTTCCGGAAGGGGTGCTCTCCCCTCAGGAAGTCGGCGCCATGCTGCAAGGAGGCCAGTCCATTCTGGACCAGGCGTCGTGCCGTCTGTTGGGCGGGCATTCGATTGATGACATTGAACCGAAGATGGGATATGCCGTGACCGGTCTGGTCCACCCCGACCACATCTGGCGCAACAGCACCGCTCAAGTGGGCAATCTCCTGTATCTGTCCAAGCCGATTGGCAGCGGGGTGGTTATCAAAGCCGTCAAGGACGGGGAAGCCAGCCAGGAGATGACCGAGAGCGTGATTGCCATGATGACGACCCTCAACCAGGCTGCCAGCGAGGCCATCAAGACGGTGGGAGACCCTACCGCCTGCACCGATGTCACAGGCTTCGGCCTTTTGGGCCACAGCTGGGAGATGGCGGAGGGCGCCGGGGTGGCCATCACGATCGAGGCTTCCCGGGTGCCTGTGCTGCCGGGGGCGCGGGAGTTGGCGGACCAGGGCCGTTTTCCGTCCGGCAGCCGGCGCAACTTGGATTATGTGCGCCCCCATCTCGATGCGGAGCCCAAGATCGGGGTGAACACGCTGACCCTCTTGGCGGACGCTGTCACATCCGGCGGCCTTCTCTTCACAGTAAAACAAGAGAACGCCGCCCCGTTAGAGGCCGCGTTCCGCCAGTCCAAGATTCCTCTCTACCGGATAGGCTGGGTAGAAGAGGGGCCGCCGCTGGTCAGGGTGTTGGCATAAGCTGCCCTTCTTCAAGAGCCGTGGCCGCCTCACGCAGGCGGGCCACGGTCTCTTTTTGTCCCAGCACCTCCAGCAGCTCAAATAGACCCGGGCCCACCGTGCGGCCCGTGACCGCCAGCCGGGATGGGTGGATCAGCTCGGCCCGCTTCACCTGCAGGCGCAGGGCTTCCTGGTCGTAAGCCTCCATCACCGTGTCGTGGTTCCACTGCGCGAGCTTTGCCAAGGTATCCGCCAAGGCGCGCAGGCGCTCCGGGGCTTCTCCCTGAAAATGCTTCGCGATGCCTTTGGCTTCAAATGTTTCGGGTCTGGCATACAGGAAGGCTAGGCCTTCAGCCAGTTCCACCAAGGTCCGGGCGCGCTCCCGCACCAGCGCAATCGCCACCTCAAGTTCGGGTCCGGTCTCCACATGGATGTGCTGGGCCTGCAGAAATGGCTGCAGGTCTTCCGCCAGCGCGCTCAGTGGCAGGAGGCGCAAATACTGGCTGTTCATCCATTGCAGCTTCTTCACGTCGTAGATGGCGGCCGTGTGCTGCACCCGGTCGAGGTCAAACCACTGCGCCGCCTGCTCCAGGGTCATGATTTCGATCTCCTCGGGCGGCGACCAGCCCAGCAGCAGCAGGTAGTTGGTCAGGGCCTCGGGCAAAATGCCCTGCGCCCGGTACTCCTCCACGGAGGTCGCCCCGTGGCGCTTGGACAGCTTGGTGCGGTCGGGAGCCAATATCATCGGCACATGGGCAAAGGCGGGCATAGCCAGATTCAGGGCTTGGTAAACCAACATCTGCTTGGGTGTGTTGGACAGGTGCTCTTCACCGCGGATGACGTGGGTAATCGCCATATCGTGGTCATCCACAACGACCGCAAAATTGTATACGGGGGTCCCGTCCGATTTGGCCAGCACAAAGTCCCCCAGAATGCGATTTTCAAAAGTGACCGGGCCCCGGATGAGATCGTCCACCACAGTGACTCCTGAGGCGGGCACTTTCATCCGCACCACAAACGGGAGTCCCGAGCGGTGGATGGGGTCGTCGGCAGGGCGCAGACGGCACCGCCCGCTGTAGCGGGGAGGCTCTTTCAGCGCTTCCTGGCGCTTGCGCTCGGAAGCGAGCTCATCGGCCGTGCAGTAGCAGCGGTAGGCCTGATCCGTGTCCAGCAGCTGCTGCAGGGCCTCTTTGTGCCGCGCTGCCCGCTCGGACTGGTGATACGGCCCGTAGTCCCCCCCGACGTCGGGGCCTTCGTCCCAGACAATGCCCAGACTCCTCAGTCCTTGGAGCATCCCTTCTTCGGATCCTTCCACGAGACGGGCCCGGTCCGTGTCCTCCACCCGCAAGATAAAACGCCCGTGATGGTGTTTGGCAAACAAATAATTGAACAGCGCGGTTCGCGCTCCCCCTATATGCAAAGTGCCGGTTGGACTCGGCGCAAAACGTACCCTAACCACGTGGTCTCCTCCTGGAAAGCCGTGCCACACGCACGTTTCTTTCGTCTTTTTCCGTCTAAGTGCAGTGTAGCCCAGCCTTTGGCCGCGGGTCAAGAAAGGCCGTAGCGGATCGCCAAAAGCGAGAGAAACCCGGGAAATCCCAGAACCCCCATCACAGCCGCGGTCAGAGCGTTAAGGCCGACGGGCGGCCACCCGAACCGGGTGGCCGCCAGATCCCAAGCTTTCAGAAAAACCAAGCCCAACACCGCCTGCGCAAGCACCCGGCCTAACACCGCAAGCGGCTGGCCCACCGCTTTGGCGGCCACATACACGAGAACCACAGCAAACAGGCTGGCAACCACAACCCGAGGATCCATAATTTTCCCTCCCGCTCTCATTTCTATGAGCGGGACAAGCCTTTAATAACTGTGGGTTTTGCGCCAGCAGCGGTGGCGGTGTTCTCTCCAGTCGCCGCAGAGGGGAGCAGACCGGCGCCACAACGGCGTCCGGGTCTTAAAGCGTCCGGAGATCAACGACAGTTCGGCGCCGTCCCAGCCCGGGTGATAGAATTCTTCAGGCGTCTGTGGCTCCCGCAATGGCACCAGCCCCCTTGCCGACCTTTAACGGTGCGCCTTTCTTGAATCTTCGCACTGCCATCGTATGCCAGGGAACAGCAAATGGGCATGGCCTCTGACCCGAAATAAATAGCGGGAAGCCGTGTCCACGGCTTCCCCAATCACGAACTCCACTTGCTTGAAAGGTTTCCCTCTCAAACTTCCTGCCGGCCCTCCAGGGCTTTGAGCAATGTCACTTCGTCCGTATAGTCCAGGTCACCGCCCATAGGCAGCCCCCGCGCAATGCGGGTCACTTTCAGCCCCATGGGTTTCAGCAGGCGGCCCAGATACAGGGCCGTGGCCTCGCCTTCCAAACTGGAACTGGTGGCCAGCACAATCTCTGCCGGAGGCACCTGCTGGATGCGCACGAGGAGGTCCTTGACCCGCAGGTCCTCAGGCCCAATGCCTTCCATCGGGGAGATGGCACCGTGGAGGACATGGTAGCGGCCCTTGAATTCGCGGGTCTTTTCCATGGCCACGACGTCTTTAGGCTGTTCCACCACCATAATCGTCCGCGGGTCGCGGGCAGGATTGCGGCAGATGGCGCACGGGTCGCGGTCCGTGAAGTTAAAGCAAACCGAACAGTAGCGGATGCGGCTGCGGGCGTTGACAATGGCGTTGGCCAGCAGCTCAGCTTCCCCCTGCGGCATGTTCAGTAAGAAAAAAGCCAAACGCTGGGCGGTTTTAGGGCCGACCCCCGGCAATTTGGCTAGCTGGCTGACCAGATCCTGAATGGGTTCCGGATAAATCATCGTTACATGAGCCCGGGGATATTGGGGATGTTCACACCTTTGGTCACATCATTGAGGCGGGAACTGGCGAGTTCCTGCGATTTCGCATGGCCTTCACGCACCGCCGCCAAAATCATGTCCTGCAACATTTCCACATCCGTGGGGTCCACAGCTTCCGGGCTGATGGTGATGCCCTGAATCTCCCCATGGCCATTAAACACGGCTTTAATCACCCCGCCGATCTCCACCTCGACAGTTTCCGTCTGAAGCTCTTCCTGTACGCGGGCCATGTCGGCCTGCATCTTCTGCACCTGTTTCATCATCTTTTGCATGTTGTTGGCATTAAAACTCATAGTGGCACCCTCCTTGGATTATTCTCCACTTCCGCGTATAGGAACATCAGGACCCAGCCAGGCCCGGACCCGTTCCTCCAGCGGCGGTGTGGCGCGTTCCGGTGTGTCCGCGGGCGCGTCCTCCCCACTTTGGCCTGTTAATAAATGATACCGCATTCCCGGGCCGTATATCCGCTGCAGGACCTGTTCCAGCAGAGCTTTATTCTGGGTGGTCATCATTAAATCACGGTGAGCAGGAAAAGAAAATACCAAATCCAGATTATGTTCACCCTGTTCCGTGATTTGCGCCTGATTCAGCAAAGCAAATGTCGAGGGGCGCTCCTGGCGGACGGCGTCTAGAAAGACCTTCACCCTGTCCGCTCCCGGCGGGGCCCCTCCCCCTGCGGGCCGTGGCGGGGCCGGCGGCGCTTTCTCGGGCAGGACCTGGGGAGCGGGCTTCTCTGGCTTTGGCGCAGGTGCTGGGACGGGCGGCGCCCCGATTGCGGGATGGCCAGACAGTCCCAATTCTTCACGGATTTTCAGCAGGGCCAGCTCCACGGAGAGCTGGGCCGGAAATCCCCCGCGCAGGCGGCTGTCGGCCTCCGCCAAAATTTCCAGCGCGTGAAACCAGTCCGCTGGCGCAATATCCTGGGGCAGAGTCCTGTCGATGTCCTGAAGCCACTGCCTGCGGTACTGCGGGAACAAATCGGGGCCAGCCTGCCGCCACACAATCAGGTCACGGATCTGCTTGGCCAGATCCCTGAGCACGCTGCGGTAATCGCGCCCCTGGCGGTACACGTCATCCAGCGTCAGCATCACATCTCCCAGCGCCTCGGTGCTGCTCAGCCCCGTCATCAGGTGGGCCATAAGCACCGGGTCAATAGTGCCTACCAGATCCGAAACGGCCAGGCGGCTCACCGCTCCCTGGGACATGGAGACCGCTTGGTCCAGCAGGCTCAGCGCGTCGCGCAGGGCTCCGTCAGCGTACTCGGCAATCAGTTCCAAAGCCGCCGGTTCCGCATTCAACTTTTCCTGCGCCGCCACCTGCCGCAACCGCTCCTCAATGATGGCCACGGACAGTCTTTGGAATTCATAGCGCTGGCACCGCGACAGCACCGTCACTGGCAGCTTCTGCGCCTCGGTCGTGGCCAATATAAAAAGCACATGCGCCGGAGGCTCCTCCAGCGTCTTTAAAAGCGCATTGAAAGCTTCCGTAGTGAGCATGTGCACTTCGTCGATGATATAAATCTTATAACGCCCCATCACCGGCGCCTGCCCGATCCGCTCTTTAATTTCGCGGATTTCGTCGATGCCCCGGTTCGATGCCGCATCAATCTCAATGACGTCCAGATGCTGGCCCTGTTCCACTGCTCTGCAGGCTGCGCACTGCAGGCACGGCTCGCCGGAATCCGGCGTTTCACAATTGACAGCTTTGGCCAGGATGCGCGCCACACTGGTTTTTCCCGTACCCCTGGGCCCGGAAAACAAGTACGCGTGAGTGAGGCGATTTTGCCTCACCGCCTCACGCAGAGTGTCCACCACCCGCGCTTGTCCCATCACTTCCCGGAAGGAGCGCGGGCGGTACACTCGGTATAAAGCCTGATGGGCCACATTCATTCCTCCTTGCCAATAAGCAAAGCCATAGGGCAGCACCGATCAGGTGATCCGCGGCACCACAACGTTCCCGCTTACCGCTGCTCCCTTCCGGGCCTGACGGGATTCACAGGTGTTGTCCGCGCGGGACCCAATCGATGCTGCTCCATGGCTGGCTGTCGTCATACCACACTGTCAAGAAAATGGCGGAGGAGGAGGGATTCGAACCCTCGAAGCAGGATTAGCCCACCAACACGCTTTCCAGGCGTGCGCCTTAAACCGCTCGGCCACCCCTCCAGGTTAAATCTATCGTGGCGGAGAGGGTGGGATTCGAACCCACGAGACGGATTTGAACCGCCTACCCGATTTCGAGTCGGGCTCCTTCGACCAACTCAGACACCTCTCCACACTTATTCGGTTGTCACACACTCAAGAGTGCCGCCGGGCCCGGAAAAATTCCCGCAACAGCTTCTGCGCCTCTTCTTGATATACTCCTTCAAGCACTTCTGGCCGGTGGTTGAGGCGCTCATCCGCCAGTACGCCATATAGACTGAACACAGCTCCCGCCTTAGGATCCCTGGCGCCAAACACCACCCGGTCCACCCGGCTCAGAATCACCGCGCCTGCACACATTATACAGGGCTCTAGCGTCACGAGCAATGTTGTCCCCGTAAGCCGCCACCGGCCGAGCTTCTGCGCGCCTTCCCGAATCACCAGCATTTCCGCATGGGCCGTCGGGTCCTGATCGCCTTCGCGCCGATTGTGATCTTTTGCGACAACAGTGCCATCTTCGCGAATTAATACCGCTCCAACCGGAACTTCTCCGGATTGAGCGGCGCGTTCGGCTTCCTGCAAGGCCAGCTCCATAAAAGGTTCATAATATATCGTAGAAAAATCCCCAAATTTTGGTGCGCCCGGGAGGACTCGAACCACCGACACAAGGTTTAGGAAACCTCTGCTCTATCCCCTGAGCTACGGGC
>JAKAAS010000098.1 GCA_021802225.1 Bacillota bacterium | reverse complement strand
ACTCTGCTATCTCAAGTCTCCACTTCCATCGAACCGGGCAAGGCAATGCTGGTCAGAATAGCTTTCGGCACACCACCCATTGCCGCAATGTCACTGATGTTGACCGCAACCGCCTTCTCCCCCAGTTGCTCTGGCGTCATCCACTCCCAGCGGAAATGCACCCCCTCCACCAGCATATCCTGACTCACCAGCCAGCCCGCGGCGGAAGGCGGGAGATAAGCCGCATCATCGCCAATTCCCAGGTAGCCCATCGGCACGATGGCCTGCAATCGGTGGATGACGGAGATGAGCGCCCGCTCACCGACATCCCCCACCCTCACCGCCGGACTTTCTTCACGCACCGTAGACGTCCGTCTCGTCTTCTGTTTCGTAACGTCCTTCCTTCCCTTGGCCTGCGCCCGCGACAAGTTTACAATAACGACAGTATACGTTAGGAGGCGACAGCCATTCCCACAGATATTATACGCCAGCACAGCATGTGGCGAGGAAAACAGTTCAGCTGGTTTGAATCCGGGCAAGGGTTCCCGTTGGTCCTGCTTCATGGTGGCGGCGGAACCGGCAAAGCGTGGTGGTACCAGCTCGAATGCTTGGCTGCGGACTACCGCGTCATTGCCCCGGATATGCCAGGCTTTGGCCAGTCTGAGGAAATCCCTGGCATCGACAATGTCGGCGCCATCTTCGAGGCGGTTCAAGGATGGCTCGACATGTGGAATATCCAAAATTTCGCTGTCGGGGGCAACTCTATGGGCGGGCGGGTTGCGCTGTCTTTGGCAGCTCACATGCCCGGACGCGTCAAAGCTTTAATCCTTCTAGACGCCGTTGGCGTCAGCCTTCCCGACGTCCCGATTCTCAATCCTCTGAGCCTTCCGCCCGACCAGTTTATGTCAGGGCTTGTCAAACATCCTGACCGTTACCGGAAGCTTACCCCCTACCGTACGCTGTCCGATGCCCAAGAATTAAACCATGGGCGGCGGATATTTGCCAAATATCTGGGAACTGAGGGCATTGCGCCGGATCCGGACCAGGACCTCACGCAGGTCACCATGCCCACGCTCTTGCTGTGGGGGCGTGACGACCAAATTGTTCCGGTCGAATATGGCCGCGCCCTGGAAAAGGCTCTCAGCAATGCAGAACTTCTGGTGATTGATGATGTGGGCCACTTGCCGCACATTGAGGAACCTCAGTTGACCTGCCGCACCATCAGCAACTTTCTTGCCGCTCATCCAGACATTTTCACCAAGTGACGCGCTGCCTGCTGTCCCTCAAAAAGGGGGAGCAGGCTTTTTCACGGACCCGAAGCATCCGGCCCAATTCGTCCCGGGACCGCCCCCCAGTCTCACGGGCGTTGGCGCGCATAGTCAGCAACCCGGTCCCGTTCTCCTTCCGGGGTAATCATGTAGACGGCCATTAAGCCTTCCTCCAGCCGCAGTTCCACCATGCATACCGCACAGTAAAACCACCCGGGACCTCTAAGACGCCCGAGCCAGTGATTTCCGCATTGCGGACAAACTGGGTATGTCACCAAAAGCGCCCGCTGGAATCCCGAAAGCCCCAGCTCCGGGGAGGAAAGCGGGCTTCCCTCCTTTCTTCTAGACCAAAATGCCACGCTCCGCAGACGTCTTCCGCCTGACTGGCGCGCTACCATGCCCAGCGCGGCTGATTGCACCAGTTTACCCTAAAATTGCCGGAATCACACCAAAACATCTGTGGTCTGTACCATACTGCTCCCGCGAGGCGCTCCCCATGGGCAGGCGTCCCCAGCCTTGCGACTAGTCTACAGGCCGGGCTTGGGCTTGTCTACCATTCCCCGGGCGACTCTTTCCGGCTCGGTCCGGATCTCCAAAGATTGCTCCCGCCAGTTCTCCGATTCGCACCAAGACCCATTGCCAGTCGCGCGGGGAATCTGCCAGGAATCCAGCAACTGCCCCAACTGGAGCAAATCCCGGCACACTGTCTTTACGGAGGCTGGGCGGTAAATCAGGTACGCGGGGTGGAACATGGGAAACGCCACGGTCCGTTCCGTCATCTCCACAATGCTGCCCCGGACCTGAGAAAAGTCCAGTCGGCCTGTCAGCGCCTGGTAAGCGACGCGCCCCAGCGGCACGATCACCCGCGGCGAGACGTTGGCGACATCGCGCAGGAGCCAAGGACGGCATGCAGCAATTTCATCACGGTGAGGCGCCCGGTTGCGGTTCATCTCCACGGGGCGGCAGCGCACGGCGTTGTTCAGCCAAACCGCCTCCCGCGGCAGACCCAGATACTCTAGCATCCTGTCAAATTTGCGCCCCGCCTGACCTTGAAATCCGGTGCCCGTCCGGTCTTCCATCCGGCCCGGAGCTTCTCCGGTAAACATCACGGATGCCTGCAGGAAACCCGACCCCATTACCACCTGGGACCGAGTCTCATGCAAGCGGCAACGCTGGCATTGAGCTTCTTCGGCACTATCATGGAATGAAATCCGAGGCCGCCCCCTTTGTTTTTTTGTGTGTATTTCCGGCGGCTGTCCTGTCAGTGAATCAGGTCAGCCAACAGAGAGGCCTTGGCATCCGCGGACACCGCCGTGTGAAAATCATAGCCGGGATGGTGGACCGCCAGGGAGACCGTGGGAGACAGCGCCAGCAAGTTTATCTGGTCAAGCGTGAACATAAAGGTCAGGTAGTGCACTGCACTGGTCTTCTCTTCCGTCGACCGCCCGGGCTCCGCCTGGGCATGCACCCGAAACCCTTCTCCGTTCAAAAACACATGCTCTTCCACTCCCGAGAGCCTGTGCAGGATTTGCGGCATGTCATCCTCCTGATTCAGCGCAATCAGCAGGGTGGCCCCAATGCTGCGCCCTGCAGGCAACAAGTCATTATACACATCAATCTCGCGCTGTATCAGAACCGGATCCTCGATATGTTCGATGCGGCACATTTCTTGCACCTGAAACCGCATGGTGTCCCGATTTTCGAACACGATGGAAATGCGCGGGCCGACCTCGACCCGGCGGATTCTTTTCAAGGCGATGATGCGGCGGCGAAACTCTTCGCGCTCTTTGGCATAATTTTCGGGAGAAACAATATCGGACAGCGTCAATGGCCTCACACCCCGTCACTCCTTTCCAAACCGTATGCCTGCCACAAAAGCTCCACGGGGTGGCTCGGGGGCCGGTCGCTGGCTGTTTCGATCTGCAGCCCAGCCAGTGCGCAGTCGGAACAGGCATGGGTCCCGCGGGCCTCATGAAAGGCTTTCGTCAGTTTGGCAGCAACTTTCTGCGACGCGTCATAAAATTCCGCTTTGAGCCCC
Organism: Bacillota bacterium; assembly: GCA_021802225.1. Next base: position 3,498 of record JAKAAS010000098.1, on the reverse strand, counting down.
CAGGTGCCGTCAATTCCGGCACAGTGGTCAACGACATTCACCGTGGTGCCGTCCACATAACTCAGCACATCGCGGGCCGAGCGTTTCAGTCCTTCCGCTTTGGTATGGCATGAAAGATGGTACGTGACTGTGCCCAAGGAACGGCGAAAGCCCTTTTTCAGTTCACCCTTGCGCGCTTTCTGAGCCAGATACTCTGTGACATCTACCGTCTGCTCGCTGACTAGGCGGGCCTCCTCGGTGTCCAGAAGCAGAGGGTACTCCTTCTTCAGAACGTAAGCGCATGTCGGCTGCAGGGCCAGGATCTTTTTACCCTCCCGCGCGTAGCGGACCAGAACGGCCACGTTCTGCTTGGCGCGGAGAGTGGCCCCTGCAATGTCCCCTCCGTCCAGGGCAGGCATGCCGCAACAGCGCTGAAAGGCTGGCACCGCGGCCTGAATGCCGTTATGAGCGAGCACTTTGACCGCAGCCTGCCCGATCCCCGGCTCGTGATACTCCACCGTGCATGTGGAAAAAATGGCCACATCAGCGGCACTGGGTTTCTCATGGTTTTTTTCCGCCCACTGGGAGAAGCGCAGGGGGGCGAAACGGGGAAGGTGCCGGCGCCTGTCAATTCCCACCGCCTTCTCCATGAGCTGGCGCATGACGGCATTTTCATTGCTCCAGTTGGACAGGGCAGGCGCCGCCGTACCGAGCCGCCCCACCCTCTCCGGATCCCCTAAAAATCGGTCGGCCGGCTTTATCCCATGTCTTTTTGCGCGCACCGCCTTGGAGCGCAGCATCAGCCGGGGAAAGTCCAGATCAAAGCGGTGCGGGGGAATATATGGACACTTGAGATAGCAGAGTTTGCACTGATAGCACAAATCCGCAGTCAGGGACAATTCATCCTCAGTCAGCAGATCCGCATCGTCATCGTGCGACTCCACCGCTTTAAACAGTTCCGGAAAAGATGGGCACAGGCTGTAGCATAGCCGGCAGCCGTTGCAGATGTCAAAAGCTTTCTTCATATCCAAGCTCAACGCCGTTTCGTCCCAGTAACGATCCGTATTCGGATTGTATTCCAACCCCGCTCCCCCTTTGCCCAGCCATCATGGCGGGGGGCCTGAGGCCCCCTGTGGTTTACTCGTCGAGAGCTGCCAGCCCTTTTGTGAACCGTCCCGCATGGCTCTTTTCCGCTCGCGCCAGCGTTTCAAACCATTCAGCGACATCATCAAAGCCCTCTTCACGGGCGACTTTCGCAAACCCTGGGTACATTTGGGTGTATTCATAGGTCTCGCCTTCAATAGCGCTCTTGAGATTGTCCTCGGTGGCGCCGACCGGCACGCCCGTCACTGGGTCTCCGACCTCTTCTAGAAATTCAAAGTGGCCGAAAGCATGGCCTGTCTCCCCTTCAGCCACGTCCCGAAACAGTCCGGCCACATCTGGGCGACCCTCGATGTCGGCCTTCTGCGCGAAGTACAGATACCGCCGGTTAGCTTGAGACTCTCCGGCGAACGCCTCTTTAAGATTGCCATGAGTCTTGGTGTTGGACAGTGCTGGCATGAAAAAACCCCCTCTGTTTTTTGGTAACCGAAATTACCTAAGAATTATTCTAATCAGAGAGGAGATCGTTTTCAAGATATTCCGGACTTTTTTTCAGCTCATCTCACACAAAGACTCTGCGTTCGCGGGGGATGTTGGTGAGCCAAGACTCAGAGCTTCCCCTGGTGAAGGTGGAAGACCGGCTCGATCCTCCCGACTTCCAGCCCGCGGTGGTTGCGCAAAACGGGGGACATCGCGTCCGCCAACTGTGCCATCTCCCCATCAGACAGCACCCCCATATCCCGCAGGGACTGAATCACTACACTCGCAACGGTGCGGGACATGCCGTCATCCACCTTCACCGCGAGCCCTAGTCCCTTTTCCGGAATTCCCAGGCAGAAAACCGCCTCGGCACCCCCTTTAGCCACAAACCGGTTGCCGGTCGCATCGGCCAGTGTCACCTCCAGGCGCCCGGTCCCCGACACCAGGTACGGGTGAGCCCGCATAGCTTCTGCAATGATTGTCGCCCCGACCTGAACATCTTCGCCCAGGCCGCGGGGGTCCACCAAACGCGCAAACGCAAAAGCCATGCGGGCCAGCGGAAGGTAAAAGGTCGGCACGCTGCACCCGTCCGTCCCGGTGACCAGGTCAGCTTCCGGCACCCCCGTCATCAGGGCCACACTCTCCCGGATTTTCCGCTGCACCGGGTGGCTCGGGTTTTCGTAGCCCTGCAGGGGCGCGCCCAATGCTCGGGCCAGCGTCAGCATCCCGGTGTGCTTCCCGCTGCAGTTGTTGTGCAGCGTTGTCGGCTCAATGCCTTGCTGCTGCATTTCCCGCGCCGCCGGTTGGTAGCTCGGAGGGTGTATGCCGCAGGCCAGGTCCTGAGCATCGGCGCCGATGCGGTTGAGGAGGCCAGACACGGTCCGCACGTGTTCCGCTTCCCCGCCGTGGGAAGCGCAGATCATCGCGACTTCCTCCGAGGTAAAGTGATACTGGCTGGCAGCGCCGGAAAGCAGCACGGGCAGTGCCTGGAAGGGCTTGGCGCTGGAGCGCCAGAAAGCCTGGCGTCCAGGGTCTCCCAGCCAGTAACGGATGTGACCCAGGCTGTCCACCACGGCCACATCGGCAAAAGCGCGGCTCTCCACCATCCCGCCACGCGTGATTTTCACACAGAGTTCAGACATTGCCATCCTCCTCTTCCCTGTAACGGCGCGCGGCTGAGACAAACGCCGCGAATAGGCGGCGGGCTTCCTCCTGAGAGTCCACCAGGTCTTCCGGATGCCACTGCACACCAATCCCCCACGCGTATCCGGGATATTCAATGGCCTCGATAATCCCGTCTTCGGCCTGTGCAGACACCTGCCATCCCGCAGGAATTTGCTCAAGTGCCTGGTGGTGAAACGAATTTACCCGCAGCGCCGTCTGCTCCGTGATGGCTTGCAACTGGCTCGCGGCAGCGACGCTGACCGGGTGGGTCGCCTCGCTCCGCGCCTGCGTCTGGTTGTGATGGACCAAAGAATCCGGGTAAATGCGGGGAATATCCTGGACCAAGCTCCCCTCGCCAGCCACCGCAATCGCCTGAACACCCCGGCAAATCCCAAATACCGGCATATTATGACTCAGCGCTGTGCGCACCAGGGAAATCTCCGTCTGGTCGCGGTCTGCCGATATTCCCTTCAAGTGGGTACCGGCGTCATCGGCGCCGTAGCTTGAAGGGGAAAAGTCCCCGCCCCCGGTCAGGAGCAGTCCGTCACAGCGCAAAAGCGCCTCGGCGCTTTCGGGAATATTGGGAAGCATCACGGGGATTCCCCCTGCCTGGACCACCGCGTGCAAGTAAGGGGAGCGCAAAAAGTCCCGGTACACGTTATCCGGGCCAAGCTCTCGGGAAATAGAAATCGCTATGAGGGGTTTTCTCTCCAACGCTATATCGCTCCTTATGCAAGATGCAAGACTAAAAAAGTGAGCTCCACGGCGGAACTC